>JAJRAX010000338.1 GCA_028679775.1 Methanothrix sp.
CGGCCGCGCCGAGGACAACCTGGTGCGCTTCATCCGCATCCGGGCGCTGCTGGCCGCGGTGAAGAACACGCCGGGGGTACCGGCGGAGCGTTACCGGCAGCAAGCGCTCACCCAGATGGAGCAGCTGCGCCGTGCCGGCGGCGGCTGGGAAGAGAAGGTCGCAGCGCTGGCGGAGACCGCGATCGCCGATCCGGAGAAGTGGTCCGTCAACGCCACCAGCGCATTCGCCAAGTGGGAGCTCGCCAAGCTCCTGGCGCACAAGGGCGATTACAAGCAAGCGGCGCCGTTGCTGGAGGGATTCATCAGCAGCAGCGACGCCGAGGCGCGCGCTCACCTGGGCGAGGCGCACTATCTCCTCGGACTCGCCAAGTTCCAAGCCGGCCAGCACCAAGAGGCCGCGGATCATCTCGACGCGGCGCTGAAGGAACCCAACGCATCGTACGGCGCCGACGCGGCGTACGTGCGCTTCAAGGCCTTGGAAGCGCTGATCGCCAAGAGTGCTGGTGCCGATGTCGGGCCGCAGTACGAGCAGGCGCTGCGCGCCTATCTCGCGCAGTACCCCGATCACAAATCCGCGTTCGAGGCACAGTTTCGCCTCGGCGAGTTGCTGCAAGCGCAACGCCGGTTTGCCGACGCCAGTCAGGCGTATGCCAAGGTCAAGGGCGACCCAGGGTTCGAGCTGCGCGCGCAGTTCGCCACCGTGCAGTGCCAGTACGAACTGTTGCAGGCTGACGAGCAGCGCGCGGCAGGCCCGCGGCGTACGGCACTGCTGAGCGCCATCGGTGCCGGACTGCAGGAATTCGAGCAGCAGGCAGCGGACTATCAAAAGCGCAAGGCGCCGTCCGATCAAGTGCCGCTGGCGCAGATGCGCGCCAAGGCCGCGATCATGAGCGCGGTGCACAGCACGTTGCAGCCCGAACCCAACGATGCATCCATTCTGACGGCGCTGAATGGGTTCGAGAAATACTACCCCGAGCAGCAAGACCTCTTCCCGCAAGTCGTGCGCTTGCGGCTCGCCGCGTATCAGCGCCTGGGCCGCTTCGCCGACGCCGAAGCCGAGGTCCGGGCACGCTCGCCGGTGCTAGCCAGCCTTGGCGCCGCCGCCGTCGAGGAGCTGGCGGTCGGCTTCGTGCGGGAAGGTGCCCGCCGCAACGGCAAGGGCGACGCGGCGGCGAACAAGGCAGCGCAGCAGGTGGCACTGCGGCTCTACGAACTACTGGTGTCGGAGAACGAAGGGGCCGGCAAGGCGAAGCTGACGCTGGCGCGGCTGTATGAGAACACCGGAGACCTGAGCAAGTCGGCCGCGCTGTATTCCGCGGTCTTGAAGGCCGACGCCACCTCGCTGGCCGCGCTGCGCGGCCTTGGCCGCCTCGCCGAGGCGCAGAACCGCCCCACCGAGGCTTTGGCGTACTGGCAACGGCTCACCAAAGCCGTGCGTCCGGGCGATGTGCCGTGGTACCAAGGCAGTTACGAAGTGGCGCGCCTCACGCAGGCCGTGGGCAAGAAGCGGGAAGCCTGCGATCTTCTGGACCAGCTCAAGCCCGCGATGCCCGGCCTGTCAGACGCTGATCTGCGCAAGAAGCTCGACAGCCTCTACCAGCAGACCTGTCGCTAGGGCCTGCGGCCAGCGTCATTTCTATGGCCCGCTCCCCGTTGGGTCGCTGCTGGCTACCAGGTTCGACAGGCTGCCAGCAGTCGCGCGATGCCGGCCCTTCCTTGTCGGATAGTCGTTTTCAACTGCAGGCCTGATTTGCTAACACAGGCCGGGTGATGGAGCGCTACGTCAGGTTCATCGTGCGCCACCGTGTCGCGGTGGTGGTCGCCGTGGCGCTCGTCACCGCGCTGCTGGCCACCCAACTGCGGCACGTGCATCTGGAGATTCGCCGCCGCGCCAACCTGCCGCAGCATCACCCGTACGTGGAGGTTCA
>JAJRAX010000109.1 GCA_028679775.1 Methanothrix sp.
TGACATATGGCTGTTTTTCAGCCCTCAGACAGAACTGCTCGAGAGCCCGGAGGTCCTCAGGGACCTGAGAAAAATCATCGCTCAAGCTCTCACCCGGATCGACCGCAGGAAATCCTCTTTAAAAGCATCTCTGTAGCGCCGGCAGAACCAGCCAAAATTCTCGTCGAGAATGTAAGTCTCCGAATAATCCTCAGGTCCTCGGGTGGTCCGGCCCACAGCCTGCTGAATGGAAATGGCCGTGGACATGATGCCATCTGCTGATGATAGGGCAGATTGGCCGCTTTGTCTTGCTTTTCTCTCTCCAGGACCCATTGATCGCCCCGGAAGGCAAAAGGAATCACGGCGATGATATTCAAGGGGAATTTGGGGCCATCGCAGTTCAGGCCCTCCTCGCAGCCCACGCTCGCCAGAACCGCATTGTCCAGTGACATCCAGTACTTGATGTCATCCTCCTTGGTGTCGCGGTTCATGAAAACCACGCGGCAACCCTGGTCACAGATCGCATTCCCGAGGCTCTCAGCTACTTTGTAGCTGTGGCAGTGCAGCAGCGTGTTCCGGCCCTTCGCCTTATGGAGCTGGGCGATCCTGGGAGCCATGCGATCGATGGTCTGCTCCCGCACCGCGGAACTCATCTTGCCGCAGGGATCATAGAACACGAGCCTCCGGCTATCAGGTATGGGGTTGGGCATTGAAACCGTCACAAAATCGCTTGAAAGCATCTGAGGGCAGGGCGTGCCGGACGCCAGGATCACCACTGCCGGCCCGAGACAGAGCTTCCGAAACTGCCTGCGGCCATCCAGCGTCTTGAACTTCCGCTCCTTGTCGATGATGTACTTCTGGCCGTCCGCCAGAATGTCGAGCAGGTACTGGATCTTGAGCAGCTTCTGCTCCAGGGACCGCAGCCTCTTGCCTTCCTTCGAGGCATGGCTGAGCGTCTCGGGCGATTCGTCGCCCTCAGAGATCAGAACCGCATAGCTGAACTGCTTGCCCTCGGCCTTCGAGACCTCCGCCTCGATCTGCTCCGCCCATTTGCGCAGGTCCTCTTCCAGGCTCTCCGCCCGAATGTCGTTTGGCAGTGAGATCTCGGATTGCTTGACCAGGCGCTCTTCCAGCCCGGAGCTCTCGTCCACAATGAGCAGATCTGTTCTCAGCGATTTGTCGAACAGGAGCTTATCGATCGTGAGCGCCCCCAGCTTTGAGCCATTGAAAATGTCTTTGGCTCTTTCGTATTCACAATTGGAGCAGAGATGCTTGCGCATATTCTTCGGCAGCGGACAGGTCTCAGCCGAGAAGTTGCCCGGCAAGGCCGAGCAGGGATAGTTGGCCTTGCCCACCAGGCATGGAATGTTGAGGCGCTTGTCGTTCTTGATCTGCTCGACGAGCTTCACCTGAGGCGTCGTGTAGGTGGCCCTCTCCAGGTCCAACTCCTCAAGCGCCACCCTGGCGGCTATGGTCAGGATCAGGCTCTTACCTGATCCCACGCCGGCGTCGAGCTGCATAACCTTCTGGCCATCTTGAGCCTTTGCGATGATCTCCTGAATGGCCTCCTTCTGGCCCGCCCTGAAGCCGATGAATGGATTCAATTGGTCTATTGCATCCATTCTAGCTCATCTCCCACGATCTCATGAGGTAGAGATCGAAAAGCCTCCAGAGCGCAATCATTCCCAGGAAATGCCGCCGCTCCTCAGCTTCAAGCAGCTTCGGAGTGGGAGTGGGAGGATCGGGAGGAGCAAGGTTGCACCTATTGCGGCATTTCATGCTCATCCTCCGAAAAGTCACGCAGATGTCTCTGGTCTTTGTTCGCTGTGATACGGCCTGCTCGGGAGTAGATGTATTGCAGGATCTCTTGCCCAGCCCTTTTCCAATGCTCTTGAGTGCGAGGGGCTTTTTCTTTCATTCAAAGCCCTCCTCGATTGCGAATAGCATCATGCCCGGGCCGGTCCAGGGTCAGGTCGATCAGGTCCTGCAGTTTCCAGATTACGCGCTGCATGACTAGATCCCCCAAACATCGACGTGATTGAGGCCGGCCTGGATGATCGCATAGCCATGATTGATCCTGTCGTATGCTTGCTGCGGATTCTGGATCTCCAATGTCATGCAGCCCTGCGGACATTTTGAGGCCGGAAAATCGTGGTCACGGCATTGCTGCGGCCTTTTATCGTATATCCCGCAGAACACGAGGCCATCCACTTCGACGATATGAGGGCACGGCTTCGGATTGCTGATTGGCGACATTCGCTTGCAACAGTCACCGCAATGAAGGCAGTACATCAGCTCACCTCCTGGCGGCATCCCGCTCGCGTTCCATCTCTGCGATCATCTGTGTGGCCAGGCCCAGGGCCCTCGTCAGCTCGGCGATCTTGCAGTCTCGGAGGTAGATCTGATTGAGCAGATTGTCACGGTCATCCAGGATCGCTTTCGCCAATTGACCGGGAGGCACTTTGCCGGCTTCCAGGATCTCCACGACATCGACAATGCCAATGACAGTTCCCTCTGGATCTGTCTCCTCGTGGACAAGGACGCCTTTCAAGCTCTCACCTCCGCATCCGTCAATTTGGGAGCAAAGTCGTAGCATGGCCCGACGCTCTGCAACTCGCAGAACCTCTCATTGATGCAGCGTTCACAGGCCGCCTCGATCACGCGACTCTTTCGAGCGCATACTGGAGGGCTCATGGGAGGACCTCCAGCTCGCTGATGTCGCAAAGCCCGAAATCCTGCGAGTGGTCTCCATTCCGCCAGTAGGTGCGAACCGACGCCGAAAACTCAACCTCCGAGCCCGGGAGCAATAGACGGTTTTTCCACTGCTCGAATGGGATCCAGACGTGGGGCGTGCTTCCGAAGGGGCCTCTGAGGTCGGAGAGGATCACATGGCCTCTCGGCGAGATCCCCGAGAAGAACGCAGAAAAGCGAGTGCGCTGAATGCCGGCTGCCCGGAGCCTGGCCAGAGAGCGCCTCATGCCAAGGCCTCCGTTGCGCTGGCGTTGATATGCCATGATGAGGAGCTGTTGCCCTGCAGAATGGACACATTGAGGAGGTCTCCGGCAAATTCGAGGGAATGAACCCCCTGGCCGGAGCTGTTGCCCGAGATCGAGACGATCTGCAGCTCGACGGCACCGGCAGTTGCATGCAGGAGCGCCAGTGCAAGGATGAAGGCAGTGGCAGCCAGCATGAGATACCACAA
>JAJRAX010000007.1 GCA_028679775.1 Methanothrix sp.
ACGAACTCGAGTCCGCT
Source organism: Methanothrix sp. (assembly GCA_028679775.1). Lineage (GTDB taxonomy): Archaea > Halobacteriota > Methanosarcinia > Methanotrichales > Methanotrichaceae > Methanothrix. The sequence continues at coordinate 18 of JAJRAX010000007.1, forward strand.
CTCTCGCAGGAAGCTCATGTTTCGGTAGATCTCAAAGCCGTGGTGCTCGACCTCTGCCCTCTTCGAGCCTCGGAACTCTATCTCCCAGATGATCTCTCCGATCTTTTTCAGGTCTCCTCTCTCAAAAGCCGGGATGAGATCCATGAGCAACAGATAGGCCTTGAGCTCTCGATCCTGATAATCCAGGTTCCTTGCCCGGTTCATGAGCAGGTCGAACTCCGCCCGCCCGGCAGATGAGACGACAGTTGGTGGAATTGTCACAAAGACGTTCATTCCCTCGGCAAAACGGTGGCGGTAGACGAGAGCCAGCTCGTCGCCGGTAATCGCCATTCCTCCGTAGGTGGCTGCCGCCGGGCCAACGCCTGTCTCAAAGCCGTTGGTGACACGTCCGTCCTCAGTCTCCTCAACGTAGTTATGGCCTAAGAGCAGCCGGATCTGCTCGCTTGTTAGAGGCGAGCCGAGAGCTGCATTCATGGCATGACCGAGTGCCAGGAGAACCGATCCGGTTGACCCCAGGCCGACGTGCTTCTTCTCGTGGTCTGAGACAACGATTTTGAATCCGCCTTCATAACGAACTGTCTTCCTAAAGACCTCGGCGAAGTGACGGATGATGGGCTCACGCGAGTAATCGATCTCCAGGCCGGATGAGGTGCATTCTACCCTCGCGGAGCAGTAGATCTGCAGGGCAAAACCGACTCCTCCGCCGCCTGGCCTGTTAGGAGCAAATCGGTTCATGTCGAGGACTGTGAGATGGATACGCCCGGGAGCCGTGGCTGTGACAATTCCTGAGTAGGGGGCTAGATTATAGTCCTTTTCAAGTCCGAGAGTGTGGATGCATTCTCCGGGGCGAAATGGCTGGAAATCGTACTCGACAAGGTCCAGGTCTCCGCCTCTTATCTTCATCTTAGCCAATGGGCATCTACCTTCCTTGCTTGCTCAGGTCTTGCTTCTTAGGCGGGTCGATCAAAGTAGATGCTCTTTCCTGAGGCCTTGAGTGGCAGGGCATATGCCACAAGGCATCCCTCCAGCAAGTTCAGGGAAAGAGCAGCAACTCCTGCAGAGAACATGATGCGGTTGTCTACATTGTGAAGGCTCGCAGTCTTTGCAGCCGAGCCCAAAGCTATGCCGAGATCGGTCATCTTGATTATGCAGTTGGGGCCGGAAAAGGGCTTGTTCGGCTCCTTTGATTTGAAATCATTTTGGGCCTCTCGCATCTCTTTACAGGTGGCAAACCCGCATCCACCGCAGTCGAGACCCACGCTGTCTCCTGACTTGCTGCCTATGAGGAGGCAGGCGTCGCTCCTCTCCACGTTGCCGGCGTCTCGAAGGAAGAATTTTATGCCTCGGGCTTCACCCAGGCGGCGCATCTCCTTCGCCAGCTCCTGGAGTTCACCATCTGCCAGCACTCGGATCACTATCGAATCCTGGCCGCGGCCTTTAGGAGCTGTTCTGGCGGAGAGGGCCATCAGCTCGGCCACCATTTCTACTGCTTTTATCATGAGAGTGCGATAGGCGGATTCGTATTTATAGAATGCCTTTTGCGCTAATCGGTCAGACTATCAATGCCTGTCTTCCAGAATTGTGTACTCGTCAAGATCGATTATCTGGCCTTTCTGCTTCTCACCGCCGGCGGCTGTGCTGCCGGTAGGTCCTTTCTCTCGTCCTCTCATCATGGCCAGGAGGATTGCAGCCAGCGCCGAGAGAGCACCTGCACCGGCAAGGCCACCCCTTTTGGCAAACCTGAGGAGCATCAGTTCAGCCAGGCCTTTTAGAAGACTGCCGAAAAGACTGGATCTGCCGCTACCTGTCGCGGCTCTCGCCAGACCAGAGAAGAATGACTTGACCTTTGATATCGTGGATGGTCGAAAGGCGAATTTCGCGGATTTAGTGATTGCAATTATGAATGCATTCCTTGCCGCTTTATTAAGCAGAACGGCGCTAACAACTGCTTTTATCAGCTTTGCCAGCATTCCCATCAGGCTATATTACCACAATGCAATGATATATTACTATCTGTCATCGACTGGAAAGCTCGCAGGCCAGAGCGTTTTCTCACGGCTTCTCTGTCTGATCATCTCTTCGGCCTCAACGATGCTGATGCCAAAGACCTCAGCCAGGATCTCCTGGGCGGCATGAAGCTTCAAGTCTATCAGGTCATCTCCATTCATGCTCATTCGCGAAGCTTCCGGCTGGACAATGGATATTTTCTTAGCACTTGCTGAGCTGTCGAGGGCTTTTGTCATATGGGAATTTGCCATAAGAAAATATTCTGCATTCAAATTTAAGTAATTAATGGATTTGATGGACTTGACGGGATTCGAACCCGTGGCCTCCGCCTTGCGAAGGCGGCGATCTACCACTGATCTACAAGCCCAAAGAGAGTGGTTTAGAGGAGGCCTACCTCTTCCACCTCAACCGATTCCACGCCGGCTACCTTGCTTACTGCTACCTCAATCTCATCCGGGCTTCGGCCACCCTTGTCATCCATTATTGTGACGACGATGAGAGCCTTCAGGCCAAAGGCGATAGGCATCTCTTCGATGGCATGCAGCCTTGCGAAGGATGGTATTACCTTTTTGATATCCTCGGCGAGCTTCTTTAGATCAAGGTCGGCGCTCTCCGGCATAACCTTCATTCTTACTGCGGCATCTCCCATCTATTCCACCTCACGGTCCCGAGAAGCCACAGGCTTTGCAGGTATAAACGTTGCTTTGCTTTTTACATTTGTTACATCTGGCAATCACGGTTCCACAGCTAGGGCAGGGGAATCTGGTTCCGCCCACGCCGGTCAGCGCAATGCCACATGATATGCATTTCTCTGGCAATTCTTCCTTCATGTTATCTCATCCCTGGTTGATGTATTTCTCTGTATAAACCTTCCCATAGAAGGACTGATTTTTTGTCGCAATTGATATTTATCAGCTGATGATAACTGTGCCGCCCTCTTCTTTCTTCAAGGCGTCGGTAAAGCGCCATTCATCAGTGCCGTTGAGAACCCAGATCCTCATTCCCTGGAGTGGACCACAGATTAGTCGAATGGTGCCCTGATCGATGCAGCTTTCGCGACCCAGCAGGCGACTTGCCTGCAGTTCTGACTTCAGCTCGCCATCGAAGATCACTCCGTCCACGTCAGTGGCCTTGATCAATGGGGCAGAGAGCTGCGCGGCTATGAGGGCTGCCACTGAGTCTGAAGTGTAGTCCCAGTTGTGCTCCAGGCCGCGATCGTCTCTCAGCAGTGCCTGGTAGGGCAGGAGGATCAGGATAGCTGGCTCGACCTCTGGGCAAGGGCGACGGATGTCGCTGGCGAGGGATGCTCCAGTTCCGTCCGCCAGGAAGTGGGCATATTGTTCCATTGCCAGGACTGCCATCCAGTGCGCGGCCTCGTCGGAGAGGTCCCCGCGCGAGTAAATTTCACGCACCAGGTCTGCCATGGGCCCGCCGCCCGGAACCACGAGAAAGCTGTAGCCTTCATCCTCCAAGGCCAGGAGTGATCGGATGAGCGATCTGGCGGATGGCATCAGACTTCCTCCCATCTTCAGGACATAAAAGGGCATGAATAGTAGTAATCGCTGCATTCTATTAGAGTCTCTTCCTTGAGGGCTATGCAGAATGATCGAGCAGCAAGATTTCCAAAAAAGTTAGCCAAAGGCCGATTGGATGTAGGGTAGGGAGGGATCCACGAATAATCGACCTTTGCCGTACATCCCCTCCGACTTGGGACGTAGATAAGGCTTTTGGTTGTGATGAGGGACCTTCAGCATCATGAACGAGACGAAACGGATACTGACCCCCCTTCTGGCTGTGGACGCAGTCATTTTCTATGCTGGAGGAATTGTCCTCATTCAGAGAGACAATCCGCCCTTTGCAGGCAGTTATGCCCTGCCCGGCGGATTTGTCGAGATCGGCGAGACTGTTGAGGCTGCTGCCGTCCGCGAGGCGCGCGAGGAGACTGGCCTGGACATAGAGCTATTGGGGCTTGCAGGCGTCTACTCAGACCCTGCACGCGATCCCCGTGGCCACGTGGTCTCTATCGCCTTTCTCGCCCAGGGAAGAGGCGATCTTCTGGCAGGGTCTGATGCCAGAGCTGCCCAGATCTTCTCTTTGCATAGCCTGCCGGAGCTGGCCTTCGACCACGGCAAAATCATAAGCGATGCCCTTGCTCTGGACAATCAAATTAAAGTAGAGTGATAGGAATTAGCCTCTTTACCTGAACTAGGAAGAGATGTTTCATGGAAGAGATCAGAGAGCTCATCGAGAAGTATGCGCTGCAAAACGCCGTGAAGTACAATGCCGCACCCAATGCAGGGGCGGTCATGGGCAAGCTCATGGGAGAGCACCCGGAGCTGCGCTCTCGAGCCAAGGAGGTATCGCCTCTGGTTAAAGAGGTGCTGACCGACCTTGAGAAGACCAGCATCGCCCAGTGGCAGGAGAGGCTAGCGGCCATTGCTCCTGAACTCCTGGCCGAGCTCTCGGAAAAGAAGGATCCAGAGAAAGGTCTGCCGGCTCTTGAGAGAACTGAGAACGGCGTAGTCATGCGTTTTGCTCCGAATCCCAACGGCCCGCCGACGTTAGGCAGCGCGCGGGGCATCATAGTCAACTCCGAGTATGTGAAAAAGTATGGCGGCAAGTTCATCATTCGTTTCGATGACACCGACCCGGTCAAGAAGCGGCCCATGCCTGAGGCCTACGGATGGTATCTGGAAGACTGTGCATGGCTTGGGGCAAAGCCAGACCTGATCATCACCGCCAGCGAACGTGTGGATCAGTACTATCCGATAGCTGAAGAGCTTATCAAACGCGGCGGGGCCTATGTCTGCGGCTGTGCCCAGGCGACCTTCAAGGAGCACAAGGACAAGGGGATTGAGTGCGAGCACAGGGCTCAGTCTGTCGAGCAGAACCTGTCTCTTTGGAGGAAGATGCTTGATGGGACTCTGGCTGAAGGCGAGGCAGTCCTTCGGGTCAAGACGGACATGCACCACAAGGATCCTGCCATTCGCGACTGGCCGGCGTTTCGGATTGTCACGGCTTCGCATCCGCTAGTAGGAACAAAGTATCGGGTCTGGCCTCTTCTGGACTTCGAGTCGGCTGTAGAAGATCATTTGCTTGGCACTACTCACATCATTCGGGGCAAGGATCTTGCAGACAGCGGAAGCCGTCAGAGGTATCTTTACGATTATCTGGGATGGCAGTATCCCTTGGTCATCCACTGGGGCAGAATAAAGATTCATCAGTTCGGATCATTTTCAACCAGCAAGCTGCGAAAGGCCATCGAGGCCGGGGAGTACAGCGGCTGGGACGACCCGCGTGTGCCCACAGTGCGGGCCATTCGTGGCCGCGGCATTCAGGCCGAGGCCTTGAGAAAGTTCATGATCGAGCTTGGAGTAGGCGAGACGGACATCTCGATCAGCATGGACTCGATTTATGCCGAGAACAGAAAGATCATAGACCAGGAGGCCAACCGTCGCTTCTTCGTCTGGGACCCTGTGGCACTGGAGATCGAAGGAGACGTTCCCGCGCGGGCTCACGCGCCCCTGCATCCTGCCATCGATCGGGGCGAGAGAGTGATTCCGGCAGGAAACCGCCTGTTCATCTGCAGAAGCGACCTGGCGAGCCTTAAGATTGGAGATCTGATCCGCCTCAAGGATCTGTGCAACATCGAAATCACGAGCCTTGAGCCGGCGCGAGCACGCTTTGCAGGCAAGGACGTAGGCAAGAGGACCAAGATCATCCATTGGGCTCCGACAGACGGGCCGAAGGTGCGGGTTCTCAAGCCGGACGGCATTGATGAGGGTGTAGGCGAGGCCGGGATAGCCGAGGAGCTGGGCAAGGTAGTGCAGTTCGAGAGGTATGGATTCGTGCAGATCAATTCTGTTGGGGAGACGATAGTGGCGTACTTTGCGCACAGATAACTTTTTTAATTTTTTTTAAAGATCGGAGGAATCATGAGCTATAAAGATGATGATATTCGAACTATTGAGACGATTGGGCTTCACAATCTGTTGTCCTTTGGCCCCGATACAGAGTCCATTTCCCTTAAA
>JAJRAX010000339.1 GCA_028679775.1 Methanothrix sp.
CAGCGAGCCCACGTAATACGCCACCAGTGAGCCCAAGTTGCAGCCTACAGCTCCTGCGAGGGCCACCCACAGCAGATTGAACCGGCCGGTGGAGACAAGGTATCCCGAGAAGGGCATGATGACTTCTGAAGGCAAGGGGATACATGCCGATTCAATTCCCATCAGCAGGACGATGCCGAGATAGCCTGACTGTGAGATGACTGCAATGATGAACCGGGCGAGGATTTCAAAGATAGCTGTAACCATGAGTCAGTAGTCCTGTGTTGGGTGGGGATGCGACGGCTCGACAGAGCCCTGCCGCTGTCAATGACTTCCTAACCGTTGCCGCCCATACTTTGCTCAGAAAGTATCGGACTCTTGAGTGAAGACGAAACCGGGAAGCGCAACCCCATTGGCCGATCTTTCGACCTTCACTCGGCGAACATCCTGGTCTGATCCGCCAACTTTCCTCAAGACGGCATAGGACGCAAAGACTTCTGAGTATAACTTCGTGACCAGCCAGTTGTCGCCGGTTTCATTCAAGCGCCAGACTTGCCCTAATCGGATATCCGGGACCGCCACGGATGTGCACTCCCTTGCTGAAGTTGACTCAGCGTTGCGATAGGTCGTCTTCGCTACGGTTGACTGACTCCGAAAGCCGGCGGAGACCGCTTATGCGGCCAGCTTAATCACTTGGTCGGCTTCCTCATGGGTATTATAAAAATGCGGGGACAGTCTTACCATCCCACCTCTAACCGACACTTGCACCTTGTGTGACAGATAGACTTTCAGCAGACTCTCGGCGTTGCCCCTCCGCGGGATGAAGGAAACAATTCCGGAGGCTCCTTGGCGCGTTTGCGGACCATAGATGGAATGGCCCTGCGCCATCAGGCCGGAGCGCAACCGGTCCGTCAGATCCAGGACCCGCTCGGAGATTTCATTAATTCCCGTCTCAAGGAGCAGATTCACTGCCGCTCCCAGTCCGTAGATTCCCGCGGTATTCAGTGTCCCGCATTCAAATCTCCTGGCGTCGTCCTGCCAGGAAATATCCCGGGTCGAGAAATCATTCGAGCGGCGGACCGACGTCCACCCCACTTCCACGGGAGTGAGCGTTTGCAGAACTTGGCGATTCACATAGAGCAAGCCCGTACCTTCCGGTCCCAGCAACCACTTGTGGCCGTCGGCGGAGAGACCGGAAATCCGCGCTTTCTTCACGTCCACTGGGAACGCGCCCAGCCCCTGGATGGCATCCACAAACAATAGACAACCCTGTGACTCGCAAGCCTGCCCCAGCTTCTCCAGGTCCAGCCGGAGCCCGCTGAGGTACTGCACGAAACTCACCGCCACCACGCGCGTGCGAGGTGTCAGCGCCTTGATGATCGCATCCTCGTCCACCCGGCCTTCTTCTGTCGGCACCAACCGCAAAGTTACCCCTCGGCCCTGTAGCGCTTTCCATGGGTAGAAGTTGGCTGGGAATTCACCCTCAACGGAGACAACCTCATCACCTGGCCGCCAATTCAGGCCG
>JAJRAX010000340.1 GCA_028679775.1 Methanothrix sp.
CGGCCAAGAGGGCGTTCACATCAGTGCGAAACGCCTCTTCGTCCGGCGATGGTCGGAAGTTCATTGTCAATCACCAGCGGTCCAGAGCCGGCCCTTCGCAAAGAGCGGGCAGGGCCGGCTCCGAGCCGATGGATCACTGAGGTATGTCAGCCTGCCACGTGTGGAATCCGTCCGTCAGGGCGCCTGCCTTGGCGATGGTAAAGGCGTTGACGTTGTCGGGGAAATGCCTCTGCGCGGTGAAGTTCATTTTCTGCAGGAGGAACGGGTACGGCGTCGGCGGGTTGCTGCTCATACCCTCGAGATACTTCGTCACTTTCTGGGCATCTGAGGATCCGGCTCCCTCGATGCCGACTTTGATCAACTGCATCGTGTCATGCACCATGACGTAATCGTAGAACGGGAAGGGCGGTGAAGCCCCAATCTTCGCCTTGACCTTGGCCAGGAAGTCCTTCAGCTCGGTGGGAACTTGGCCGCTAGATGTCAGGGTGCCCGCCTTGTACGCGAGGAGACTCACGCCCTCCAGGTCAGCGGCACCTACGAGTGCGCTGAGCCCAATGGAGGCAACGCCGTTATCGCCGACGACGGGGACGGTCCAGGCCAGTTTCGTCCGATCCTTCAGCGCCTGGCCCACGGCGGGGGGAAGCGCGGACAGCACGAGCACGTCCGGGCTGGCGTCGCGAAGTTTGATCAGCTGAGGAGTCGTGTCCAGAGCGTCGGGCGCGAAGCTCTCCACACCAACGACCTGGACGTCGAAGCCTTTCGCCGCCGTCTCGAACTCCTGTTCGAAGCTCGGGCTGACGAAGTCGCTGGCGTACAGAACGGCGATCTTCTTCGCCTTAAGCGTCTTTGTCAGATAGTTCAGCATCGCCTTGGCGCCGGTATCGTTTAGGTTCGGGGTGTTGAACGTATAAGGGTACTTCGTCGTGTCAGCGAGGATGCTGTTGGAGTCCCAGCTGCTGTTCATCACCTTGGCGTCTGCCAGCGCCGGCCCGGCTGGTATGTCGTTGAACAACGGCAGCACCCAGTCGAACTTGCTGCTATTGAGCTTCTGCTGGATTGTTGCCACCCCTTGTGTCGAGTCGCCACTGTCATTCTCTACGGTGAGCTTCACGGGGCGTCCCAGGATACCGCCGTCCGCGTTCCAATCGTCGACAACGATCTCGGCCACTGCCTTCTCGATTTCGCCGTAGGGCTGAAGGGAACCGGCCAGCGACAACACGGCCAGAATGTTTATGGGCTCGCCCGATGGCGTCTTGGATCCTGCCGCCGTGGAGGTCCCGGCAGTGGACGCTGGTGTCCCCGTGGTCTCGTTGTCGTCGCCACCGCACCCTAACGCCAGAACCACCAACCCCAGTGCTGCGAG
>JAJRAX010000110.1 GCA_028679775.1 Methanothrix sp.
AAAGGGGTAGAGAAGACCCATCTCCTTCAGGGGATGGGATGAATCGTACCCCTTTCATTACTTTCGCTCCGCGTAGATCAACTATATCTAATTTCATGCCTATTTCTGCCTAACCGTTAATTTAGTTCCCATGCGATTCAGAAAAATTCCCAATTCGTATCATTCCGGCAGCCTTGACCAGAATGCGATATCTGACGTCTGAAGATATCATTTTGATGGGTATATAGAGTCCAAAAATTTGGGACTACATATTATGGGAAGTGATGGGAAAAGTCTATGATCAAAATCAATCTAGAATGTGTTTACGTGGTGTGTAGTTTCTAGCACAGTTGTCCAGACTGGTATTGCAGTCGCCAGTAGCCACTCCGCGCATACAGCCGCGTGGAAGGAAAGGGCCTGACCAGGCTGCATAAAAAAGAGATCAGAATCCAATGCGGTCATTAGATGCAGTATCTCGCATTTAGCAGATTGACGGACCGCATAAGGAAAGCGCAAGAATGGCGCCATCGTCGCCCTCCTACCGACATCTTTAAATGGGGTAGCACTTACCTTCACTGCTGTTGGGCAGGTAGATCAGCTGGAAGATCGCTACCTTGGCATGGTAGAGGCCTCGGGTTCAAATCCCGACCTGTCCATTTCTCTGTTTTTAATATTCAAAGTGATTGAGATGTACGAGATCCTGGAGACCCTGGCAGTTGCCTTTGCAATCGGCCTCACTGGCGCTCTCGCCCCTGGTCCGACGTTGGTCGCCACTGTCAACTCTTCGCTCAAAGACGGCTGGACGGCAGGCCCGAAGGTAGCAGCAGGTCATGCTCTTGTGGAGATCCTGGTCTTCCTCTTCATCGTCACCGGCCTCGCCTCTGTGATGTTGCAGCATTCCCAGACGATCTCCATTATCGGCGGCCTTGCGCTCATAATCTTTGGAATAATGACCGCTAAAGAGAGCAAGAACGCAAAATTGTGCGCGCCGCATGGCGTTGTGGTTGGCAGTGCCATCCTGGCCGGAGCTGTCACGAGCGCGGCGAACCCCTACTTCTGGATCTGGTGGTTGTCTGTCGGCAGCAGTCTAGTTCTCTCCAGCCTTGGATCCGGGCTCATCATGGCCACGGCCTTTATGATCGGTCACTGGGGAGCCGACTTCGGATGGTACACACTGGTATCAAGCAGCCTGGACCGGGGCCGAAGCGTGCTCTCGGAGAAGAGCTACCGGACAATCCTGGGAGTCTGCGGCATCTTTTTGATCTGCTTTGGCGTCTACTTTCTCTGGGGCGCTTGAGAGGCGATTTAGGGTCGAAACGGTTGGGTTTTTAGGTTTCTTTATGCATCGCGCTATCCTTAAATAAAGGCCGGGCGAGGTTGATTGGGAGATATTGCTTGTCAATTAAAGATGATCTGGGCTATCTGTGGTCCATTCGCATATTCATAGGCCTGTCAGTCTTCATCTTCGCCCTGACGGCGGCCATGGGCTGCAGAGCAGCGGTTGTCGATCCAGAGCTGGCGTCCCAGTGGACAAAAGAACTGGATATGCTGAGATGGATCATGGACCAGCCTCCCGTCATCATCATGCTGATAATATTCGCGAAAAACCTCTTCACCTCAGCCATGGCCATGTTCCTGGGCTTGGGCCTCGGCATCATTCCCCTTGTGGTCGTCTCCAGCAACGGCTTTCTCCTCGGAATAGTCGGTTATGAGGCCGTAGAGAAGGCTGGCATCTCATTCTTGCTGGCCGGCATCCTGCCCCATGGCATAATTGAGCTGCCTGTGGTCCTGGTCAGCATTGCCATCGGCTTTCGGCTGGGCTATCTGCTGGCCCTCACCTTGGCCCGGGAAAAGGTCAACATCTCAGGCGAGATCCGGATTGCATTTCACTTCCTCTTGTGCTGGGTGGCGCCTCTGCTCTTCTTAGCCGCTGTCATTGAAACATTTATCACTCCATTCGTTATATCGGTGGTTACATGACTGATTCCAAGACAAAATCCAATGCAAAGGATAGCAAGCAGGCCAAGCTGCCAGCCAAAAACAACTTCAGCGAGTGGTATCACGAGTTGCTCATAACGGCAGAGATCATAGATAACCGATATCCCGTCAAGGGAATGTGCGTCTGGTTCCCCTTCGGTTTTGCCATACGAAAGAACGTCTACTCCATCATCAGGGAACTTCTCGATCCCGACCATCAGGAGACTCAGTTTCCCCTCTTGATCCCGGAAAACGAGTTCATGAAGGAGGCTCAACATATCAAGGGCTTCGAGGATGAGGTCTACTGGGTGACTCGAGGCGGCACCGCTCCTCTGGAGGTCAATTTAGCACTGCGTCCCACCAGCGAGACGGCCATCTATCCCATGTTCAAGCTCTGGATCAGGTCCCATGCCGACCTGCCGCTTCGTATTTACCAGATCGTCAACACATTCCGTTATGAGACCAAGCACACCCGCCCCCTCATTCGCCTGCGGGAGATCACATCCTTCAAGGAGGCCCACACGGTTCATGCCACCTGGGAGGAGGCAGCAGAGCAGGTTGAGGTCGCAATCAAGAGGTACTCGGAGTTCTATCACCGCCTGGCTCTGCCATTCCTGGTGAGCCGCAGGCCCAGCTGGGACAAGTTCCCCGGCGCGGATTACACCACGGCCATCGATGTGATCATGCCCGACGGCCGGACGCTGCAGGTCGGCACGGCTCATCATCTGGGGTCCACCTTTGCCAAGACCTACGAGATAACCTACGAGGCCGAAAACGGCGAGCAGAAGCTAGTATCTCAGACCTGCTACGGCATATCCGAGCGCTGCATAGCAGCTCTTCTCTCTGTTCACGGTGACGAAAAAGGGCTGGTCCTTCCCTGGGAGGTGGCGCCGGTGCAGGTTGCGATTGTGCCGATTCTCCTGGGCGACAAGGAGAAGGTTCTGTCAGTCTGCCGGGAGCTACAGGAGAAGCTTGGCGCGGCCCGCATGAGAGTGAAGCTTGATACGAGCGATGAGCGGCCTGGAGCCAAGTTCTACAAGTGGGAGATGAAGGGCGTGCCCATTCGGTTGGAGGTCGGGCCCAGGGATATCGAGAAGGGAGTTGTCACCTTAGCCCGTCGCGATGGAGCCAAAAAGGCTGTGCCGATGGTGGCCCTTGTCGAGGCGATAAATCAGGAGGCACAGGAGCTTCAGTTGGTGCTCTATGGGCGAGCCAAAAAGTTCAATGAAGGCCGGGTCAAAGAGGTCGGAAGCATAGAAGAAGCCCGCTCCCAGACAGAGGCAGGCGTGGCGCTCGTTCCCTGGTGCGGTGAGGTGGACTGCGGGCACCAGCTTGAGGATCAGGTGGGAGCAAACATGCTAGGCGAGCCTCAGTACCAGATCTTCTCCGAAGCAGCCTGTGCTGTTTGCGGCAAGAAGAGTACTGTCAGGACCTACATGGCCCGACAGTACTGATCCAGAACCTATTTTTTCGGGCTCTTCGCTATTTCCTGTATCCAATGCTGACGCTCCCGGACTTGCTGTCTCTTCCTAAAACGCTCACCTTTGTGGGATCTGCAGTCGTTACTCCCTCGACAGTCTCTGATGATGTTGTCGCTTGACCGGACGAAGATGCCTCCTGCAGCATGGCCAAGAAGAGAGCTCTCGTCTCGCTTGGCCGGTAGTTGGGGGGACCCTGCCACCAGTCAGACGAGTTGAATTCATTGTTGGGGTCTTCACTCAAAACTGCATGGCCGGCGTCTACCATGATCCTGTTCACCGGTGGCCAGACAGGACTGAAGTCCGAGTCCATCAGATAAACCACGCAGATCAACTGGCTCCAATCGTTACGCGCTCTTTTTGCGTTATCCTCGATGTCCAAATAAACAGTCTGATTCTTGAGTAACGAGAATGCATACCTCTGAGCATCTTTTCCCGCGGGAGTCACTGTCGATGGAACCTCGATATCCGCGAGCTTTACGCTGTCGATTGCGTTTGTCCTCGAATCGGCAGTCAGTATCTCTATTCCCAGTGAGTCGCCGCTGATGACGCTTACCACTCGCCCGACAGCCTCGTCGGGCAGACCCAATGCACTAGGCATCAAAATCAAGACAATTAACAAGGCCAACCATCGGCTAATAACAATCCCCTCTCTCTCAAGTCTTTTCACGTCGAAATTGATAATAATTCCGCTCGACCTTGAGGTGTAATCATGTCAGACTGCTCCTGCAACTGTCTTTAAACGAACAGTGAAGGCACTTCTGTTTATGGTTGTGACTTCTCTTAGGGCAATCATGCTTCATGGATTGTCTCATCTCCTCGACAGTTGTCTCTAAATCATGGCGCAGGGCTCGATCGAAATTGATTCTATGCTGTATGCCATCCGAATATACAATTATGCCATAGGGCACCGGCTTCCTGTAGTTCTCTTCGACCATCCGGCAGTATGCAGCCAGTTGAAGGATATGACCGGCATAGGGTTCTTTGGCCCGACCGCTTTTGATCTCGACTGGAATGAGGCTCTTGCCTTTGCCCTTGACGATGTAGTCCGGCTTGCCGCTGATGTCAAGAGACTTGGAATGAAGTGCCTTGGCCGGGCGGTCAAGGTCGGAGTAGATCACCTTTCCATCAGGAATTCCGTAGGCCTGGCGCATGGATCTTGCTGATGATGCAACTCTCTTAGAGATGAGCTGAAATACCGCGGCCAATGCCAATAAAACAAGAATAAATAGCCCTAAAAATAAGTCCATAAAAGCCACCCTATGAGCAATATCGCTGCCAGTGCAAGGAGATATCCCATCCATCGGAACACGCTAGCAGCAGCCTCTCGCTTCTTCAGTACAGTCAGCCTGCCTCCAGCTCGTTCATGCTCATCCCTTCCTCTCTTCAGGCCTGCCGAATACGGCTGAACTCCCGATCTCTTAAGGTACCAGGAGACTGGGCAGTAGACATATTGTGAGATCTCGGATGCAGTTATTGCCCGACTGCCCGACTTCCGTTTTAGCATGATGGTTTGAATGCAGCAGACATATTAATAGAAGGCACCCCAAATCCATCCAGGATGCCTGAAAAAACGCTCGGTTGGAAGGTCTGCAGAAAAGATGGTGAGAAGATGAGAAGAGCCCTGGTGGAAATGGGCTATTTTGACCGCAACCGAAAGATCAGTTCTGATGAATCTCATGTCTACCTGCCGGTCTTGGGGATGAACGAAGCTGCAGAGGCAGAGCTCCGTGCTATCGTAGACTTCGAGCCAGTGATGATCGATTTTTCCCCTGAGAAGCGCGCGCCCGGTCCCGAGGACATCCTGGGCTACAGGCCGAGCTTTGAGGTGGTTGGAGACATCGCCCTGGTGGAGGACGGCGATGAAGAGCGCGTGGCTGCCGCCTTGATGTTCACTTGCAAGAGCATCAAAACGGTTTTAGCTCCCATCTCTGATGTGGAAGGGGAGTACCGCACACGTCGCTTCCGGCATGTGGCAGGTGAGGTCCGTACCACTACTATTCATAAGGAACATGGTCTGCGCTACCTGGTGGACCTGGAAGGAGCTTATTTCACCCCGCGTCTCGGGACTGAGAGGCTGCGCATTGCCGGCCTTGTCAAGCCGGGTGATGTGGTCCTGGATATGTTCGCAGGTGTGGGGCCGTTTTCCTTGCTTCTCGCCAAGATGGGAGCATCAGTTATCGCTATCGACAAGAATCCTGTGGCTGTGAGATGCCTGAGAGAGAATGCCCGCTTAAACAAAATAAGTCACATCGAGATTCTGGAGGGCGATTCTGCGCAGATTGCAGGGCGCTATAAAAGCCGGGCGGACCATGTGATCATGAACCTGCCCCACACAGCCTCATCGTTTCTTCTTCCTGCAATTCAGGCCGCGAGGACCGGTGGCGTGGTCCATTACTACTGCATAGCCTCGGAGGACGATCTTTACAAAGACGAGGCTCTGATAGAAAAAGCCGCCCAGGAGATTGGTGCAGGCTGGGAGTCGCTCTACAAGGGGATTGTGAGGAGCTACGCCCCCAGGAGGCATAATGTGGTCATCGACTTCAGAGTGAAAAAATCTATCATTTGAGCTCCGCCAGTGGGTCCCGTTCCTTGGCAATGCTGGCTTTATATCTGATCAGCCCTTCCCCGACCAACATTGCCATTCCCGCACAGAGAACTACAAGGCTCGCCAGGAGAAGCTCGAAGGATAGTTTGGCCTCGATGCCGGCCAAAGTGGCAGCACTTGGCGCTATGATCATGGCGAACCCAGCAAGCATCAAGAAGACGCCATTGATGATTCTGCGCTCAGACCTCAATTTTTTTTCATCTTTTTCTTCTTTTCCCTTCTCCAAAAGGTACATCTGCTTCTTGTGCAGCAGGTAATAAACAAATGCCAGAACGGGCACGCCCTCCAATACCAGAAGCTGGACGGCTATATCTGTCAAGATCTCATCCTCTGGATTATGACGTTCTTCATCCCATTAGATAATCTTTTCGTTGGCTTAACTAAAATTTATGAATTTTAATGTAAATGTTGAATTGATAATAACACCTATTGCTACTAATCTAAACCATATGCTATTTATGGATTGTCGTTATTATGATGGTAATATGTGGCCGAGCTCCCATCCCGGACGAAGAGATATATTTGCGGTCTTCCTGCGCATATTCCTGATAATTCTGGTGCTCATGCTCCTGGCAGAGCAATGTTCTGGAGAGAATAACACAACCACTGCGAACTCATCGGAGAACGATTCCTCCTTGAGTCAGCTGGTCCCGGGTGAGACCGTTTATGATACGCATGTCTACATCACCAATAATGACAACGAGCGTCTGAAGGTCTCTTTATTCATAGACGACGAGCTAAAGGATAGCAAGGAACTCTCAGCTGATTCTGAGACGAAGATCGATACTTATCCCATCTCAAAAGGACCTCACCGCTTCAAGATAACCTGGTGGGATGAGGATGTTAAAAAGTCATTTGAGGTGGATGAAGAGAAGAATATTGTGGGGGAGACATCTGTCAACCTCTACACATCCCTTCACGATGCCCTGGAGAAGTTCGACATATCCGTGAAGCTGACCAACGAGAATGATAACTCGCTTGAGGCATTTCTTTATGTGGACGGCAGCTTCGAGAAGAGCAAGGAGGTGAGCAAAGACAGCACCACTGATCTGGGAACGATCAAGCTCGAAGAGGGTCCGCATAACCTCTCCGTGAAGTGGCAGGATACTGATACCCGCATCGAGTACGAGAAGACCCGGAAGATTACCGTCTCCAAAGAGGATGTGGTTGTCTTCTATGCTCCTAAAGGCGTCTCCTTCGAGGCAAAGATGAGCGCTGTGCCATCGGAAAAGCCGGGCTACTCGTCAACGAAGAGCTCGGAGACGAAGGATGCCTATCCGAAGACCAAGACGACTGAAATTGACAATCCGGAATCGACCAATTCTTCAAAAAACCTGACAATTGGAGCATCGACAAGCAGCATAGCCAAGGACGAGACGAGATCCGTCAGCTTAAGTGAGACTGGTGCTCAAGAACGTAAGCCTCTGAAAAGCCCGTCAAGCGCACTCGACGATAGCGATAGGATTTATCTCTATGCCTTGCTGGTGATGGTTGCGGTATATCTCATTTTAAGGCATTAGAATGATCTGGTTTTTGATTTTGGTGCTGATGACGGCTTCGGTCGGCCAGGCAGTCGTCTGGAATGAGGGAATACAGGGGGAGCTTCACTGGGATGAGGCCCTTTTCATTGGGAACTATACTGTTGCCTTAACCGATTTTTCTCTAGACGAGGCCGGACCATCCAAGGTCCTGCTCGATCTGCAAGAACACAACAAAACCATTGACCATAGGGCGATGCAATC
>JAJRAX010000111.1 GCA_028679775.1 Methanothrix sp.
ATGCGCCGGCAGGCGTTGGACAACACCCAGACCTCCATCTCGAAGAGCATCACAGCTCTGTCGCGATAGAGGGAGACGTCGCTTCTAAGCAATGAAAAGCCGTGCCGCTCGAATAGAGCTTTGATGGAGCTTTCGGCCTTTCGAAGCTGAGGAAAGAGCACATCTTCGACAACGTCCGGAGCAGCAAACTCGATGAGAATCGGCATCGTGCCTCTGGCTGCAATATGGGCCTCGACCTGTTCGTCGGAGAGGGGAGCAATTGGCCGGGGAAAGAAGAAGTCAATCTTCGGCGAGGCCAGAAACGAGCGCGCAGCTGATGCGAAGAGGAGCATTTTGTCTCTGGTCAGCGCCGCAGCCACGTTTCTTCCAGGGTCCACAGGATCGACCACCGTTAGAGGTTCGTCGTGACATGCGGTGCCGTGCCCCTCAGGATCCAGGATAAGTCCCGGCTTCCAGGTCGATGCCTGCTGGAGCACGCATATAAAGGAGCCATAGAAGAGCACAAGCAGCTCGGCCAGGTATCCGGAGAAGCCTCCTACCCTCAGCTCTGAGCCGTAGACCTTCACCCCTTTCATGAACTGCTTTAGGAGAAGGACATCGTCCTCCTTTCCGGCTATTCTGCCCTCCACGTATCTGGTATGAAACGGGGTGCGGTCTACCGCGGACTTGAGGTGAGACGCATCATCCACCAGATAGCAGGGGACCAGATCAATCTCAAAGCCCTCCATCATGGCATGAACATATGGATGCTCGGCATATTTCTCTACATGTTCAGGGGCGACCTGCCTCGCCAGATCCAAGGCCGCGCCAAGGTCATCATCTTCAGGCACTGCCAAAAAGATGTCCAGGTCATGAGCGCCGGATAGCCACGTGTCTCTCGCTGCAGAGCCCACGAGCAGGGCCTTGACCCGAAGGCCGCGCTCTTCTGCCAGGTTCTCGATTCGGGAGATTATGGCGGCAGAGGTCGCCATCATTCTCTTCTTCTCGGAAGGACTTGGTTTGACCTGGCCGAGAACCACATCTCTGATCTCAGAGAGGGAATCCTGCCAGGTCTTCGTAAATCGGCCCTCCCCGTGTCAGTGTGCTCTTCTTAAGGTAAAATCTGTCTACTTTGAAGCTTCCAAGATCGATGTTGGTGTGGGGAGCCATCTTGGCCAGAAGCTTTTGGTTCATCTCAGGACTGGGGCGGCCCACCCGGCCTAAGGTGACATGAGGAGAAAAGCCTCGTTCATCAGGGGCAAAGCCCAGCGGGATGAGGGCCCTCTCGATTCCCTCGTAAAGCTCCCTAAAATCTCCTGCTAGGCCGAGCCATACCACACGCACGGCCCGACCTGGAAAGGAGCCGATGCCCTTAACCTGTACGGAGAAAGGCACGGCCTTAACCCTGCCCAGGGCCTCGGCCACCGCTCCTACCCTCTCTTGGGGCACATCTCCCAGGAACTTCATGGTGATGTGCATGAGCTCCGGCCTCACCAGGCGCAAACCATCCGTCGCGATGCTGCTGTTCAGCCGCCCCATCTCCTCGCGCATGGTGGACGGAAGCTCTACCGCCACAAAGCACCTGACCCCAGTCATCGGAGAACACTGCCCTTGCTGGCTGATGTGACCGAGTTTCTGTAGCGGGCCAGTATCCCGCCTGTGATCTTCGGCTCAGGTGCCTTCCATGCCGCTTTCCGTCTTTCCATCTCCGCGGGATCGACGAAAAGCTCGACCTTTCGGGCTGGGATGTCGATAGATATCATGTCGCCGTCCTTTACCAGGGCAATTGGCCCTCCGACTGCAGCCTCGGGAGAGACGTGTCCTATGCAAGGGCCCCTGGTGCCGCCGCTAAAGCGTCCGTCGGTGATAAGAGCTACGGACTCTGAGAGGCCCGCACCTGCGATGGCCGAGGTTGGAGCGAGCGTCTCCCTCATGCCCGGACCGCCCTTGGGCCCTTCGTATCTTATTATCACAACGTCTCCGGCTTTTACGCCTCCGCTGACGATTCCGGCCATGGACTCTTCCTCAGAGTCATAGACCCTTGCAGGTCCGGTGTGCTTGAGCATGGCTGGCGATACAGCCGTCTGCTTGACCACAGCGCCCTCCGGGGCCAGGCTGCCATGCAGAATGGCAATGCCACCCTCGGCATGGACCGGCGACTGCAATTTGGATATGACTGCCGCATTGGCCAGAGGATTGACAATCTTACAAGCCTCCAGGTTCTCGCCTAATTTCCGGCCGGTGACTGTAAGAGCATCCAACGATAGCATTGGCGTAAGCTGCTTCATGACAGCCGGAACTCCGCCCGCGCGTTCCAGGTCGAGGATATGGTGGGGCCCGCCTGGCCGCAGGTTGACCAGATGTGGCGTCTCGCGACTCAACCTGTCGAATCGGTCCAGGTCCATATCCAGGCCGAACTCCGCGGCTATGGCCGGGATATGCAAAACCGTATTGGTAGATCCTCCGATGGCCATGTCCACCCGGATCGCGTTGTCCAGGGCGGCCGCCGTCACTATCTGTCGCGCGGTGATGTTCCGTTTTACGAGATCCATGATCTTCATGCCCGACAGCTTGGCAATCCGCATCTTTCGCGCGTCCACTGCATGAATGGTGGCGCAGCCCGGCAGGCTCAGGCCCATAGCCTCGGTGAGGCAGGCCATGGTGTTGGCCGTAAACAGGCCCGCACATGATCCGGCTCCCGGACAGGCCATCTCCTCCAGTGCTGCTAGCGTCTCGTCCTCCCCTTGCCAGCCCTCGAAGACATTGATCAGGTCCAGCTCTCTGTCACAGGCAAAGCCGGGCATCATGGGACCGCCGGTGACAACGATCGTAGGCAGGTTAAGCCTCCCTGCCGCCATGATGTGCCCTGGCACGATCTTGTCGCAGGTTGGAATCATAACCAATCCATCGAGCTGATGGGCCTCTGCCATGATCTCTATGGAGTCCTCGATCAGCTCGCGGCTGGGCAGCGAGTATCTCATGCCCTTGTGTCCCATGGCTATGCCGTCGCAAACGCCTATGGTCTGGAATTCAAAGGGCACGCCTCCGGCTGAGAGTATGCCGGCCTTGACTGCCTCTCCGAGCTTATCCAGATGGATGTGTCCAGGGATAAAATCATTAAAAGAATTGACTACACCTATGAAGGGACGACGGATCTCTTCGTCGCATAGGCCCGTGGCCTTTAACAGAGCCCTATGAGGCGCTCTTTCTCTGCCTTTTTTTGTGACATCGCTCCTCATCAAAGAAACCTCAGCTCCATCTGTTGCCACTTTTCCGTTTAAGTAGTTGCTGATCTCATTTTAGCACATATTAAATATCACAAGATACTAGCCAGGCAAGGGTGGACAATCCTTGGATGCATACTCATTATTCCTGGTATTTCTCGCCATCTACATTGCGGTATTGCTGGGCATCGGACTGTACTTTTCCCGTCAGCAGAAGTCTGTGACCGACTTCTGGCTGGCTGGCAGAGAGCTAGGTCCGGGGATCATCGGTTTTTCCGCAGCATCCGCGTGGATCACGGCGAGTGCGTTGCTTTTAGCTACGGGTCTGTTTCTTCTCATCGGCGTGGGGTCGATATGGATCTGGGTCTTTCCCAATATCGCCGGGCTGATAGTCATAGCCGCGATCTCTGGAAGGATCAAGAACATTCCTGCCTTGACCCAA
Organism: Methanothrix sp.; assembly: GCA_028679775.1. Classification (GTDB taxonomy): domain Archaea; phylum Halobacteriota; class Methanosarcinia; order Methanotrichales; family Methanotrichaceae; genus Methanothrix. The sequence goes on from JAJRAX010000111.1 coordinate 3,646, forward strand.
CCTGAACTGATGGAGATCAGATACGATCCCATGATCAGAGTTCCAGTGGCGTTGGCCGTCACAATCATGATGATTCTCTTCTCGGTAACTGATTTCATAGGCTTCAAGCTGGTTTTGGGGACGTTCTTTGGCATCGATCCGTTTTTTGCCGTAACAATAATGGCGGTTTCCGTAGCCCTTTACGTGACCGTAGGAGGCTTTCGGGCCGTTGTTTGGACCGATGTGGTTCAGTATATTCTTCTCGCGGGCCTCGCCATCTACGTGGCCTCATTGTCCCTTGATCTCATCGCTGCCAAAGATGTAACACTCATCGCGGCCTCCTCGGCCCTGGGCGCAGACTGGTGGGATCCGTTCCTTCTGGGCGGCCTCTTGGGTGCACTGGTATTCCTGGTGGCCCTCCTGCCTGGATGGGTGGCTGAGCAGGATCCCTGGCAGAAGATCTGGGCGGCGCGCGATGCAGGCTCCGCGAAGAAGGGTCTGCTTCTGGGAGCTGCCCTGCTGGCTTTGGTCTACCTCTGCTGTTTTGTCACTGCCATCGGCCTGTCTGTGCTCTATCCGAAGCCCGCCGGTGAGGTCGAGGCGGAGATGCTCTACCTCAAGATCATCAGCGATAACGTCTCACCGACACTTCTCGCTCTGCTGTCCATCGGCTTTGCTGCGGCGTCCATGTCCTGCACAGATACCTTTGCCACATCTGCGGCGTCCTGCGTCTCTCGCGATCTGGTTCAAAGGCACCTGTGGCCCACTGCCACCATGAAACAGATGCTGGTCGTCAACAGGATCCTGGTCATAGTAATGATCACCATCTCTGCGTCGATTGCTCTCTATGCCACAAGCATCGTCGATGCTGTGATTATAGCCACGGTCATTGGCACCACATCCTACTTCTTCCCAATAATCGGTGGACTGTACTGGAAACGGGCTACCCGCTGGGGGGCATTGGCCGCACTCATAGTCGGAGGGGGAACGCAGATACTTCTCATCTCCTATGAACAATTCTGGTACAAACTGCCTCTCGACACCATTTCACCATATCTTACCGAGCATGGAGTGCTGGCCGGCCTGTCCCTCTCCGCCCTGTTCTTTGTGGGCGTATCCCTGGCCACGCGACCGGAACCGGACATTCGCCTGGCCCCTTTCTTCCCGGACATTGCCGAGAAGGTCTTTAGCCACGATCTTCCGAGAGCCGACCGGGATGGTAAGCGTTACCTGGCGGTATCCTCATGCATAGAAGAAAAGACCGCGGGAGAGAGATCTCATCTCAATTTGGCTATAGAGCATTCTCTCGTCCAGGATAACGGAGTTGAAGGGCTGTCCTGGGAGGCTTTTGTAAAGGGACTCATGGAGAGGTATCCCCTCTGGTTTACGCCTACTGGAGGCCATATCGTCTACCGTCTCTCCCAGGCGGATATGCTGGCCTGCGTCAAGATGGTACGAGGAGACAATAGCCACATCTGGCTGTCAGCCGAGCCGAGGAGTGAACAGGGGGAAAGGCTGAAGGATGAGATATTTCTGGCCTATGGAGAGATAGATGAGGTTCTGGCCGCATTCGGCATGAAGGCTCGGCTGGGATGATGGATGGGCGAGGAAGGATGAACGAGGATATCGCGGTAGTCGTGGTGGGGGCGGGACCTGCGGGCAGCTCTGCCGCAGAAGCTGCCGCGACTCTTGGCGTCTCGGTGTTGATGGTTGACAGAAAGAGCGAGATTGGCACTCCCGTCCAGTGCGGCGGTTTTCTGCCGGAGGCCTCTGAACTGCAAAAGCTGCTGCCCCGCGCCCGCCTGCCTCAGACGCTCTCGGAGATTCCTGAGCGCTCTATTTTGCATCGCACTCGGTGGCAGCGCGTCTATTCTCCTTCAGGTGGTGCGAAGCAGTTTGCCGTAGCTGGTCGGGTCTTAGATCGGCGGGCCTTTGATAGGCACCTCGCAGCCCGGGCCGCTCGCGCCGGTGCGCGGGTACTTCCTGCTACTCGCGCAAAAATAAATGAGGGAGCAATAGAGATATCTGGGCACTTTCGCGGCCGGATCCACCCAAAGGTGATAATTGGCGCAGACGGCCCGCATTCGACGGTGTCCCGCGCCATGAATAATCCGCCGCAGGAGATGGGCATCTGCCTGGAGTATGAGATGGCCGATGTAAAGATCGATCCTGATGCGGTGGAGATGTATTTCTCAGCTCATTTCGCGCCTGGAGGCTATGCCTGGATCATACCAACCGGCCAGGACACGGCAAACGTTGGTGTGGGCGTGCGGGCGTCCTATCTGTCCGGGCAAAGCCTTCCCGATATCCTGAACAGGTTCGTGAGGGAGCATCCTATTGCGGGAGAGATGCTGGCTGGTGGAGAAATTCTGGCAGTCATGAGGGGGCCTGTGCCCGCGGGCGGAAGCGTGGCGGCTATACAGAAAGGGAACATGCTTCTCGCAGGAGATGCTGCCGGGCAGGTCATGGCTACCAGCGGTGGAGGCATACCTTTGGCTGTTGTGGCCGGAAGGATCGCGGGCGAGGCTGCGGCAGGTCATTTGCAGGACAGAATGCCTCTCGCCGATTATTCGTCGCGCATTCGCGATGAGTTCGGGATACAGCTCGCGCGATCGGTCCAGTTGAGAAAGATGGTAGATATGTCCATGAGAAGCGACCGGCTCATGAACACCCTATTTGCCGCCCTCAGCCCTGCCCAGATAAAATCGGTAATGCGGGCCCAGATACCTGAGATTTTTACCTCTCGCGCATGGCAAAGAGATGGCTCAAATCAGTCCGACTGAATGCAAAAGAATGGCCGCGCAAAATAGATTATAGCGGTAGGATGGACTGGCCATCCGACCGATCTGTGTTGTTTATTCTTTCTCTACTTTGGGGGTCTTGCCCAGCAGCTCTTCTATGGACTTGGCCCCGGCCTCCACGACCTTGACGTTGATCTGGCCGACATCGGGAGATATGTCTCTTCCGTGGATGCTCATTCTCTTCTTTTTCCCTTCGGTGGCTGGGTGATATCCGGTTCCTGTGGAGAGCAAGATCTTTCTGCGTTTGGTGCCGGGCAGATCTGCCCTCATGGGAAATCCCTCGCGGTCGCTGCCGCCTGTGACCTGGACTGAGTATCCAGGCATTCCGAGGACATCCCCTTCAATCTTGTCGCCGATTCTTTTTCCCAGAAGCTTGCCCGCTCCTGGATCCTTAAGCTCTACCTGATATGCCTTGCCGCTCTTGGGATCTGAGACTACAACTCTAAAATCCATCTTTCTTCCTCATCAACGTAAACATGACTGTGTTCCTTGAGATCGATGCTCTATAAAACCTTAATCATTTCAGATCGCGAATTAGTGAGTAGTCCATGAGGATGGATATGGGCGCGGTCTTGATCTTGATTCCCATCTCTTCGGCAGCCACCATCCCATTGACTCCGGCATAAATGGCTATGCCGATCTTTCCTGAGCCCACCGGGCAGCCCAACAGCGGCTCGGATTCTTCTCCTATTTTTATTAGCCCACCAATGCCCGCGCCAGAAAACTCATCCAGCAGCTCGCGGACCAGGCTTTTCGCTGCAGCCGGGACCTCTCTCACATTGGAAAGCACTGTTCCCGATCCAGTGAATATGGCATCAGCGACGCGAGTTGCCCTGCGACCCATGAAGATCTTGATTGGGTCAAGAGACGATCCGGCATAGGCGATGAGATCTGTGAAATCGACGGTCTGCATCTCCCTGACCTCTGCCAGGCCCGCGAAGCTGGTGAGGACTGGAATGCCTCGTTTCATGAGCATTCCATCCAGTGTTATGCTGCATATCGTTGCTATTCCCAGAGATCCCTTTGGAATCTCCAGAGTTGAGAAGCTCTCTTCTTCATCCAGGATAAGCACGCGACGGCTTATGGCGTATCCGGCATCATACGCGCGCTCCAACAGATCGAAGACCTCTTCGGAATCTGCCTTGTCTATGATGCTGGTGTTAGCTATTACGTCTCCCCGACCGGTTTTGGGGTCAAAGGTGGTCCGGAACATGTACTCTTCGATCCTGGTGTTGACAAAGCCGATTCTGTCATCGACGAGAGCGCACCCCAGCTCTCTTGAGCCCAATGGGGTAAGAATCCGACCGCTGTATCCCTTTTTCTTTGTGAACCCCAGTTCGTCTAAGATCCGGAGGTTGTAGCGCACCGCCCTCTCTCCCAGGTCATAGCCGCGATTGCCAAGCGAGTCGGAGATAGCTCTTGCTCCAACCGGATTGCCGGCGTTTTCGATGACCCTGAGGATCTCAATAAGCCTTCTTTGGCTCACGCGTTCTCTGGTGAGAAGCTTCATCTTCGGGAATCCTCCGGGAAAGGCCATATATATCTTATGCGGATAACACCAGCCCGGCATATGAGCCGGACAGGATCTGCAGGATATCAACAGATGGAACGGATCCTGATGCGGGCACACAATGCCATGCAACGATAGTCCCGTGGGGTAGCGGTCAATCCTGAGGGCCTTTGGAGCCCGCGACGGCGGTTCGAATCCGCCCGGGACTACTTCTCATCACAACGCACGGGAAATGTAGATATATCCGAGCATGTCATGAAGGGAAGGCCAGGCGATATTTTCTGGCAACATAGGCGCCAAAATTGCTCCGGTAGTGTAGTCCGGCCAATCATTTCGGCCTTTCGAGCCGAAGACTCGGGTTCAAATCCCGGCCGGAGCATTCCATAATTCATAAGGTGTTTTTAAGACAGGTCCCTTTTCAGTAGCATATCGTGTATGCATAAGCCACTCCTGCGCATAAGCTGCCATGATTAAAGGGTACGCAGGTTGGTCGTCTTATATGCATATTAGATCTATTGGTATTGATTCAGCTCAAAACTCCCGACATATTTATATTCCATAAGCTGGAAGTCCTGATTCGTGCCTGAGCAAAATACTCAAATATTAGCCGAGAAGCATGTGGGTCAGGTACTCCACACGACAAAGCTGTAATATGTCAGCTCTTGCGGGTTTGCATCAAGCAGGCAGGGGCCGGCGGACCTTTGTCGGGTGGTGCCAGGGATTTAGGCCTCTGCTGACGGCTTGGATCCTGAGCGTTAATGGTAACCTAAGGAGGTGGGAAAGAAATGAGAAAACTAATAGCTGTTTTGGTTATTATCGCCATGGCCGTAGTAGGCATGGCCGGTGCAGCTAACTATATGTACGAAAAGGCATCGGTCAAGGGCGTAGG
>JAJRAX010000341.1 GCA_028679775.1 Methanothrix sp.
ACGGATGTTGACTCTATGAAGAGCATGCCGCTTCCTTCAGACACGGCAGTCTCAGTGCTGGACGTTTGGGCTGAGTTTACGGTGCTCCAATGTATGAGGTAGGGTCCTCCCTCGGCGCTGCTCGATCCGTCCCATATCCAGACGGAGAGTGGCATGTAGACGCCAGCACCCCGACCGGGTATGGTGCAGCTCCAGTATCCTTCAGCAGCATCTCCTGACTCCAGGGAGAGGGTGCTGTCGTAGACCCGGTCGACGTTAAGCATGCTCTGCTTGGTGAGAGGCTGTTCGGACAGACCGTATTTTACGCTGGCAGACTTCACACCCTGCGGGCATTGGATATGCACTGTGATATTGACCGGCTCTCCAGCGGCGGGCTGAGAGGGCTCGGCATTGACATCGAGAATGGTTATGGCTCCATGCTCTGAGCCCTTCACTCCTTCGATGGACAGCTCGTAGTTTCCTGAGTTGGATGCGCCCATCTCCGCAGATTGCTGAGAAGAAGTCTCCTTTGAATTGCTGCTCTGTGCCGGCAGCGCCTCACCGGATGCGTCTGCATCGCTGCCTCCTTTTTCAGATCCCTCCGTGTCCTCCTCCTCTCCCAAGCCAAGGAGCCTCTCCACATAACTCAGGAAGCTGGTGATTCTGTCCAGCATTCCCTCATTTTGCCGTTTGGCCGAGCGGTCGATATCTCCGGCCATTGTCCCTGAGACCTGGCTTTGTGTCTGCTCCTGTTCGGGAAGGTTGAAGGAGAATGTGACATTTCCGAAGCTTATGTTGGCAGGGGCAATGTCCAAATCATACTGCTCGCCGCTGCTTGAGGCTTCAAGTGTGGGCGTGCTCTTTCCAGCCGGGCCATTTAGCAGCTCAATTCTCAGGTTGAATTGGGCACGCACGGACTTTTTATCCTCTGTGAAGCCCTCCGCGGTCACCACATCATCCAGAGCATCTGTAATATTCTTCTCGGACTCGACAGTCATCTGCCGCTTGGGTGAGAGGTAATCGATATTTCCGAGCGGCCCCAGCCGTTTGCTGATCACGAATATGCTGTAGAGTGGCACCTTTCCAGTGTTGGCTACAGTGCAGGATATGCGGCAGCTTTCGCCCGGCTTGACAGCCGCAGGAGAGGCTCCGGCGAATATCTTGAGTGAAGCGACAACAGC
>JAJRAX010000112.1 GCA_028679775.1 Methanothrix sp.
ATGCGTTCGTCGATTAACTGCTCAATTGGGATTCTCTGAGAGTTTTCTTCTGAGATTATTGATTTTTGATTTGTATTGGCAGTCTCCATTAATTATCACCAACTTACTCAAAACGTAATAGTCTTGGAGTTATCTCGGGCATTTGCGTGCAAAGCTCGGTGGTAGGCGAAGCATGGCCTACTCCGTGCTGTTCTTCAAAATCCTGCCGCCTTCCACGCGGTAGCCGGCGGGGACTATCAGGAGACCATTCGGAGTGTCATCATCCAAACCGGCACAGAATCCGAGCCAGTCTTCCGGAGTCTCAGGCTTTTCCGTGACATTCAGGTAGCTTCTGATCACGAACTGCCCGACTGCATCCATCTCTGCCTCGGCTACGGGCCTTCCGGTCTGCCCGTTGATGATCCTGCCCTGGAATGTCGCATTGCCGTCCATGAGGATCAGGCTGTCAAGGCCTTGTGTGCCCGTTTGCATGGTCACGGAAGACTCGCCGGAGCCGGAGAAGTCGCCCCTTATCTTCGTGGCCCGATAGGTATGCTTATAGCCCGCACCGGAAGCCTTCACCACATATTGATCCCGGTAGCTGCCACCGGCCCCTGAGACGATGAAGCTGCTGGTGAACGTCTGCTCACTTTCGTTCTCCCAATCTCTCTTCATCTGGTAGGCCACTGATTCGGCATCCCTGGTCATCGCTCTATCCGAGGCGGATTTGCTGTAGCTTGAATGATCCAGCGTTCCTTTCCCGAACACCGATTCCTCGATGGTATTGGCATAGCCCATGAAGCCGAGCACTAACAGAAAGCCGGAGACCAGACAGAATGCAATGAGCAGGGCCACGGTCATTCGCTTTATGCAGATGTAATCTTCTTTGTCCAATAAAATCACCAGAACAGAAGAATCGTAAGAAGTCAAACCACCAGGATCAGGCTATAGAGGAGCAGCAATGTCAGAGGGATTGAAAGAATGCTCACGCGGACCCCACCTGGTGGCTGCCGAAGTAGTAGCCCACCACGGCCCCGATCAGCCCAATCATGGCGGCCAGGACGTATTTGAAAAGGTCTATCCCGAGCTCGGCCTTTCCCTGCCAGACCAGCAATATGGCAAATGCGCATACTGCCAGGGCGAGGAATACTGTGCCGGTGATGAGTTCTGCGGCCAGGAGCCATCGCTTCCAGTTCTCCAGCTTATCCCAGGTTGATGCAATATCCTGGGCGGGTGTTTCCTCTTCGGCCATACTCAGTACCTCCCGAGCTTGACCGGGGCGCGTCTGGCGGGCTTGATGTAGGCAATCTCAACGGGCTCGGTGAACCTGCCGGTCTTCTTCTGGTAGGCCTTGATGCGGTCCCATACGGGCGCGGGATCGAAGCCATACTTCTTGATGTAGTCCGGGATGCTCAGCAGATAGCCGGCTCCGGATCTGAACATGATTTTGCCCGAAACGTAGTCGATCCGGCCTGCGGGTATTGCTCCTTCTTCAGTCTTCAGCTCGCAAAAATCGGCGAACTCCTGGTCCGTCATTCCCTTTGGATTGTATTCAGCCATAGAAATACCTCTATGAATATAATTAATGTTGCTAAAAAATAACTGATGTTAAGACTCTGCTTGGCCAGCCTCTTCGAGGTAGCCGTAATACTTCAGCTCCTCGATGGCGATGGCGCTCTTCTGCTGCAGCAGCTCCAGGGCGGGCTCCTTGTCCTTGGCCGCGTTGATTGCGGGCAGGCTGTTGCCGATCACGACGCCCGGCGTGCTGTGGAAGATCTGCTTCTCCTTCTCCAGCTGAGTGCGCTCCTCGTCTGTGAGGGGATCCCAGCCCATGATCTTGTAGAGCCTGTCGAGAGTCAGAGCGCTCCGTTCCCAGGCGGCCAGGGCCTGCGTGCGGAGCTGAGCCTTGTCCTCGTACTCCAGCTTCTTCCAGACGAACTGAACAGACCAGTCCGTGAAGCCGTTAGCCTCAAGGATCCTCGTGAGGAGCTCTTCGATGGCTTCGGCCAGAGCGGCCCGCCAGCCATCCACCACAAGCATGGCCAGGTCCCAGAGAGGTTGGGAGGACTTTGAGACTGCCTGGCCGTTCTGCTCGATCCAGTCCCTGGGGATGAGGTGGTTCAGGATCTCGGCCTTGAGCTTATCATCAGGGATGAAGATGTCGCCGGTGATTGAAACCTTGCTCTCGATGATTTCATGGTCTTCCCACAAGATACGCGATATACGGTTATGAATGAATAGCAGTAAAAGAGGTGAGTCTTCAGATGCTCACCGCGAGATTTCACTATGTACCTCAGGATCGTCTCAATGGAACATTCTGAATTCTTGAGATAAGCGAACCATCTCGGCCTTCATCCTTCTGGCCCCCAGTGCGCGAGGGGTTCTTTGAGCACCCTGGGGGACATTCACGTTTCTCGCCTTTCGCCAAGCAGCTATTAGATACGTGAAGTCTGATTCTCTTCTCAGATATCAGCGCGCCCCTGAAAACGTGCTTTGGCCCGCATTGCTGCCGCCACTGGTTCACCACCCATCTTCGCCGCGCCGGCATGCCCCGGGAATTCATCCAGGAGTTCCAGGGTGATGTTATGCGGGAGGCGATCGATATCTATGACCACATCGACAAAGAGGAGCCGAGGAAGAGCTACCTGGCGCATGTACCGCAGCTTGGGGTATAGACTCGCCTAGCTCCCAGGTGCCAGCTCAGTCTTCTTCAGGTCTTGATCTCCTCGGATCCGAGCTGACGGACTTAGTGATGTCAGTCGAGAGTGAGGTTCTTCGCTGTTTCAAGTGGCTAACCTCAAGATATCATGAAATAAGATCCGAGCAAGGATCAAGAAATTAGCGTGCAGGAAGGCTGGATACTCAATCCGGATGAAATGATTGGCATCCCGAAGGATTTATGCTTCCTGTCATACCCACAATAAATAGCGAGGAACCGAGAGTGATCTTTCAGAGCGGCAGCGTTGGCGGCCATAGTTCTATCTGGTTCTTTCTTCCTGCAACCCACAATCCGCATTAAAGATCAAATGACGAATAATTTTCATGCTATCGATTGTGATATATGAATATTATTATGTAAAATTTGGATTATTTTTTAAATTTATGAATTTAACAATATGTGGAAAAGGAGAATCTCTACGCCAGAGTATTCGGTCAGGACTTATCAATATAACTGAAGCCTGTTTAATATATTAAATTTTAAATGTTTTATGTTTTATAATTAATCTATTAAATCGCTATCAAGAAAATTAGTGAGGTTTGGGAATTTACTGCGGATTGTGGGCTGCAACATTCGCAGTCTCTATACACAGCACGATCAACGATGCAAAAACCAATACAAATCCTAGTTTCATAAATATATTTATATATAATTTAGATCGGGAACTCATCCTCAGACACGGCCACTTTTCTTGCTGCGATATTTGCATCGGGGACAGCCTCTTCTAAAGCCACAGTCCAGGTGGTATATCCAGTCTTTATTGTGTGCGATGTTGATGTCCTGGTGGTCTCGAAGACTAGAGATCTGTCTAATCGGTAATGCCCTCCATTCTCTGTGAATTTTGCAGAGCTGCCATCCCATTTATTGCCCAATTTGAAGTAAACATCATACGTTCCATCCGCTATTCCTGAGATTTTTAAGAGTTCACCGGATCGAATAAAGACCGATATTTGCGGCACTTTATCAGGGCTAGTCAACATAACAAGAGCATCAAGATTATGGTTATCATTGATAATAGTTAACTCCCCGAGACCACCTCTTACTGTATCCTTGATTAAGGTGCCCGTATGTGGTCGAGAATCCTGCGCTAGGACTGATGCTCCACTAATAAGTACTAGCAAGACATAAATCAAATGCAATGATCTTTTAAACATGCATATCACACGCCATCTATTCACCAGGTAAATGCTGCATAAATACGATCTTTTTATACAGCAGAGGATTTCGAACTACCCTCAACGTGCAATCTCACTTAGTAGAATCGCAATCATTGGAGATACCCTCGGACTGCCTGGATTGCCTTCACTGGGTTTTTCGGAACCCTCAATATTTTAATCATTCAAGTTTTGAAAGAGCTTCTGCAGCAGCATATTCGAGACCAGCGTTTTCATCGTTTAGCGTCTGGTTTAGCGGTTCTTTGGCCCTAGCATCTCCGATCTCTCCGAGAGCCCACGCAGAACGCTTACGGACGGACAAATCCGTATCTTTTAGGGTCTGTATCAAGGGTTCCACGGCCCGAGCTTCTTTGAGTTTACCAAGGGCTTCTGCGGCGCTACTTCGAACATTATAATCCTCATCTTTAAGCGCCTGGATCAATGGATCTATGGCTCTAGCATCTCTCATCTCCCCTAATGCCCGTGCCGCTCCTTCTCGTGCATATTTAGAAACGTCTACTTTAAGAACTTGAATTAACGGTATCACAGCTCTGGAATCATTAATCTTTCCGAGAGCAAACGCAGCTTCAGCTCGCCCTAACGAACAATCTGTATCCAGAAGATCCTGAATCAGTGATCCGACGGCTCTAGGGTCACTGATCTTTCCAAGAGCGGTTGCAGCACTCTTTCTGACATTGCAGACGTCATCACTAAGTTTATCGCTCAATGGTTCAACTGCACTTGGGTCATCGATTGTCCCGAGGGCGTCTGCTGCATTCCTTCTAACATGCCAATCAGAATCTTGAAGCGCTTGGATTAGAGGGTCTAATGCACGGCTGTCGTTGATCTCACCGAGAGCATATACAGCATTACCTCTGACCTCCACATCCTGAAGAGCTTGGATTAGCGGCTCCACAGCTCTGATATCCTTTATATCTCCAAGAGCCCAGGCGGCTAATCTTTTCACTGTGCTATTGTTATCACTCATTAGAACTTGGATTAATGGATCTACAGCTCTGATATCTTTGGCGTCCCTAAGATTCTCTGCGGCTTTTTGTCGAACATAGCTGTCTGGATCCTTCAGGGCCTGGATATACCTGTCAACATTATCGGCTAACGTCAAACTTGTAAGATCCATAACCAGAAGCACAAAAATGAGAACAAACCCTAGAGTCTTCATCATGAATTCACCTAAAAAGATCATTCCTTCAATTAAGAAATACTTTGCGGAGCACCTCCCGCATGGCACAACAGTGCTGGGTTCTCATTCTCCGCATGTAATCGCAGATACTAAATCAATGTCTTTAGTTATGTGGGTTAATGAGACCGGGCCACCTTCCATCAGCCCTGATCGAGGAAGAAAGAAGTAGGATCCCGGCCTCCGCGCTTGACGATGCGCCCATCCGGCGTACTTATCCAGCCGCTCGGAATGACGAAGTCATGGTCAACCAGCAATCCGGCCTCGATGGCCTGCAATGCCGCCTCGGTCCGCTCAATAGCATAGATGACAGGGCTTATTCAGCTTTCCATCAATCGCCTGAGGGTCATATTCGCTCACCAGCCCTGTTTGTTTCTGCCTGGCGATCTCAGCATCTTGGATGAGCCCGCCGCCTGCCCTGCCGACGATCG
>JAJRAX010000113.1 GCA_028679775.1 Methanothrix sp.
ATTGCCAGATCAGCGGTTTATTCCTGCACATGAGAATGGTGTTTCTTTTGTAGGTGATCACAAATATTTCTCTTGCACCGCCTTCCTGCTGCAGGCTCCAGTTTGACTCCGGGTCAAGATAGTGGGTAGGCTCTGCCTGAAGATCTTGATCCTGAGAAGGAAAGCCTGCCTGCCCCGTCCAGGATGATGGATTCACCACATCACCTTTGCCTGTGGTCAGCCGTACAGCACGAAATGAGCCCTGAGAGAATCCGCCGTCGCTAAAGGTGGCGGCATAGCTGCCCATTATGTCTCTATCGTCTGACCTTCCGTTCAGCCGAATGAACAGGGTCGGATCATGGCGGAAGGTAATGGCCGCGCGAAATACGCCATCCGAACAGCATCCGATGAGGTTGCCGTTGCTTCTATTTCCCAGACTTGCCCTGCCCTGAAGTGATGAGTCCACTGCTGACAGTATGAGCGTGCTGCCACTGGCGAGTCGATCCTGGAGGCCACCGATGTCCGTTTCGTAGCTGACAGTCCAGCGCCCGGAGAGGTCGCCGCAGATTTCACTGGCTGATGCGCTGGCTACAGTCATTAAAACCGTTAAAAGCATCAACTTCAAGATCGCAATGGCTCTGCACAGATTCCTGCAATTCTTCGTCATGGCAGATACAGCCAGAATAAATGATGAGGGTTGCTGGGTTCAGCCCTCATATCCCAGCTCAACTGCTCTGGAAAATGCAGCATCTGCCTCAGAGCTGCGATCTAGCGCCATCAGTGCAAATTCCTTTCCTCTCCATGATGAGATGGCCTTCTCAGGGCTTATCTCCAGGGAGCGCTCATATGACTGCAGAGCATCATGATATTGACCCAGCCCGCGCAAGGCCTCGCCCTTCCAAAACCAGGCATAAGCAGACATAGGATCTCTGGCAAGCACCAAATTGGCTTCATTTAGCGACTTGTTGAATGATTGAGATGCTTCATTGCTCCTGTTCAAATGATCCAGCGAAAAGCCCATTCCGCTGTATAGCTGCTCGCCATAGATTCCATCAGATCGAGCATAGGCGTCTATTGCCTCCGGATATCTGCCCATCTCTCGCAGAGAATGCCCCATGACCAGCCAGGTTCTGCTGAGGTTCTGATCGAGCAAAAGAGATCTATTCACCGCATCAATTGCCTCATCATAGCGTCCCAGCTCGCAGAGGACCCTTGCCTTTGCCTCCCAGACGTCAGCAGACTGCTCGATATCTAGCGAACGGTTCAAGGCATCCAGGCCTTCGTCGTATCTGCCGAGCCACACTGCTTGAATATAGCCCTTGACCTTCCATGAGAAAGCGCTCTTCGGGTCCAGAGCAGTCGCGTTATCAAAAGCCTGCAGGGCTTCCGTCAATTTGCCCTGTTCCTGCAGAAGCATTCCCAAGTGAATCCATGATTCCACCTGCTCCGCTGTGCTGTTTGCAGTCTCCAACTGCTTTTTCGCTGAGTCCTGAACATCCTTGTAGGAATTTTCAGCTTCTTCGACCCTTCCAAGGGCTCCCAAGGCCAGACCTCTGCCCTCGGCCAATGCCTCATCTCTCCAGCTTTCTGATATAGGAAAGCCTATTTCCATGGCTCTATCGAAGGCAATGAGGGCCTCTTCATATCTGCCCAGGTTGGAGAGAGCGCCACCCTGAAAAAGAAGCGCGCTGGAGTTGTTTGGCTGGATATGAAGCGCTTTTGAGACTGCCTGAAGGGATGACTCAAGATAGCTCTCGTTAAAGCCGCCTCGATCTGCCCACGCCAGGCTGCTGTAAATATGGGCCTTTGCCATCCAAGCATCGAAATCCGATGGATCATTTTCCAGGGACCGATTGTATAGCTCCAGGGCTTGCTCTGCGGATTCTTTGGCTTCTGCAGATCGCTTCAAGAAGCACAGGCAATCGGTCTTGCCCATCCATGCCTCTTTATTCTCAGGATCGATCGCTATAGCCCGATCGTAGGCACAGAGAGCTTCCTCGTAAGACATGTTTCCAACAAGCGCACGTCCGACCTCAGTCCAATCATCTGTGGGATTGTCCGCTGCTGCAGGGGATGGGCAAAAAGATGCTATCGTCAATATCCAAAAAGCCAATCTGAACATTATCATCATCCCAGATTCTCAGGGTCTCGTTCATTCTCCAGGGCCAGAAGGGATTCGTTATGCCTGCCCATCTCTTCTAAAAGCTCTGCCTTCCACTTCCAGGTTTCCGAGAGATTCATGTAAAAATCTCGACCGGTGGCCACCCATCCTATGATAGTATCCGCGTCCTCTATGGACTTGTTATAGGCATGGGACGCTTCATCTGATCGTCCGAGCTTATCGAGGGCCCGGCCTTTGGAGTACCAGAGATAAGGATAGTCGAATATTCTCTGCTCTTCATTCGAATAGATCTCAAGGATTCTGTCAAACGATGCAACCGCCTCGTCATTTCTGGATAACCTTGACAGAGCTATTGCTTTTCCCATCCAGGCCTCGATATCTGATCCGTTCAGCTCGATTGCCTTCTCCTGGGCCGCCAGAGATTCTTCATATTTTTCCATCTGACACAAAACGGTGCCTTTGCCGCGCCAGGCCAGGGCCAGAGCAGCCCTGTCTGAACCTGCAATCTGGATAGCCTTTTCATAAGCCTGAAGTGAGTCGTTGTACTTGCTCGGGTCCCCGCCGACCATTGCGTCATGATAGAGGACAAAGCCCTTGCTGGACCATGATCGAGAATCATTGGAGTCAATTGCCAGCGCCCGATCACATGCATTGATGGCGTCGGCAAAGGAGACGTTCCTTCCGTTCCCGGACAGCAGCAGATTCTGATTGCTGAGCGCCTGGCACTTGGCGCACCAGGCCTCTTTGTAATCCGGATTCAGTCTGACGGCCTGGTCGTAGGCATCAATTGCATCCTCCCAGGAGCCGACTCTGGCCATATCCTGGCCTGTTTGATACCAGTTTTTTGCAGATTGATTTTGGAGGTTTGATGAGGACTCGTTATTCAGCTCACCTGCCCGGAGAAATGCAAGATCTGCCTCGCTTTTCCGACCAGACGCAGCCAGAGCATCGCCTTTAAGCTTCCAGATGACTGCGTCATTGGGATTTATCTGCAAAGCACGATCAAAAGCTGCCAGGGCCTTGTCGTATTCTTTCAGATCGCTGGCAAGAAGAACGCCCTTCATCTTCCAGGCCATCTCATTTCCGGGATCGATATTGCTGGCGCGATCAAATGCTTCCACAGCCTCTTTTATTTTTCCGATGTTATTGAGGAGAACGCCTCTTCCCAACCATAATGTTGAGTTATCTGAGTCGGCTTCGAGCATTTTATCGGTGATATTGAGGGCCATCCGATAGGCATTTTCGGATTCAGGTGTCCTGTTCAATCTGTAGAGCGCATTGGCCTTGTTGATCCAGGCCAAGGAATTGTCAGGATCGATCTGGATCGCCCTTTCGTATGCCAAAAGAGCCATATCATTTGAGCCGTTTTTGCTCTGTTCATAGCCTTTCATCAGCCAATAGTCTGTGGTGTTCTCCTCTGCCAGCGTGCTTGTGAAAAGCACTGCCAGTGCACCTGTGCAAAGCATAGCCATTGCACCTGCTAAAAGTATTGCCACTTCCAGCAGGCCGAGTGCTTTGTTCGTCAATTTTCTGCAATTCTTTTCCTTACTCCCCAATCGATTTATTTTCAAGCCAACCACCTCATTTTGAGCAATAAAAAGTGCCGTTGCTTCTTACGGCATATGTCGAATAACGATATTCAACGAATATAAAACTTGCGGACAAAGCTAAGATTGTCACTTTTAACATATGGATATAAATTTATAGCATAATGAGTAATGCATTTATACTTGAATGATAAATGACAAAAACATAACTAATGGGTGATTATTATGAACAAGGCAATTCGCATTTTTTTAGCTGCATCATTTATATTCTCCGTCCTCATCTGGGCAGTTGCCATAGCTCAGAGCGCCACAATCGATAGCTCTTCTGTTATTGACAAGCTGGTAATTGGCACAACTGATCAGGTCGAGGACATAAATGTCAACGATGGCATCTTCAACACCTATCGTGAAGCGTTTCTGACCAAATCCTTGATCAGAGTCGATCCATCCGGAGATTTTGTTCCATCCCTGGCAGAGAGCTGGGAGACGGATGATGCCCAGAAATGGGTGTTCCATCTCGTCAAGAACGCTACATGGCATGACGGCCAGCCGGTGACGGCAGAGGACATCAAATTCAGCCTGGAGTATCTGCCAGAGAAGCTCGGCGGCTCCAACTGGAATATCATCAAAGAGGTAAATGCCCCTGATGAGAGAACTCTGATCATCACATTGAATTCGCCGGACAGCAATTTCTTGACAAATCTGCTCATGTTGCGCACTGTTCCCAAGCATGTCTTCGAGAGCGTGGAAGACCCAAAGAGGTTCAATGATCCGGACTCTGCCATAGGTTGCGGCCCGTACAAATTCCTGGATTTCGATCCTGAGGCAGGGCTGATCAGGTTCCAGGCTTATGACAGTTATTTTGAAGGCCCGCCATCTGTAAAGGAGATCGACATTCGCATGTTCAAGAACCAGGAGGCCATGATGATGGCCCTCCAGAAGGGCGAGCTGGATACCGTCTACATCTACTCTGGCGGCATCAGCTACTATTATGTGCCTGACCTTCTGGAAAACAATGATCTTGAATACATTTTAATCAAGAACAGCGGAGTTCCAGCTGCCATTTGGGCCAACCAGAATAGAACTCCCTTCGACGATGTTCGCTTCAGAGAGGCGATAGGCTACGCTATAAATTACGAGGAGCTGCAAAATCTATTCACTGCAGGATATGGCAGAAAGCCCAATGCCGGCTTCATCCCCAATGGGAGCCTGAACTATATCGAGACGAGGCCCCTCACCTACAACGCAAGCCTCGCTGCATCCATCTTGAACGAGACTGGGCTCTTGGATGCTGAAGGAGACGGAATGCGGAATCTAGCAGATGGAAGCGAGTTTCAGCCAAAGATTCTGGTCCGGTCCGATAGCGACAGCGTTCGCCTGGGAGAGATGCTCAAAAAGTACATGAATGCTGTGAGACTGGACGCCCAGATTGATGTCGCCGATAGCAGCGGATTTTGGAATGCGGTGGACGGCAAAGATTATGACTTGTTCGTCAGCCGCACAACCCCCTGGGGAATGATGATGGAGGCAGGTTATGACACCGGATATATGGACAGCAGAAGCAACGGCTGGCCCGCCATCAATGATGCAAGTTTTACCGAACTGGTAGATGATCTGCTGGCCTCTTCGAGCAAAGATGAGACTGCGAGGCTCGCCCAAGCAATTCAGGAGTACTATGCAAGCGAGCTTCCTGCCATCCCTCTGTATTGGAATGACTATGTGCAGCCTTACAACAAGAAATACGAGGGATATGTGGTCAATCCCATCCACGGCATCTTATCCTACGAGACATTCTTCGGGCTGCATCCGGCTTGATGAATCGAGGAGACTGCATCTAACAGTAAAATGCGGAAGGCAACAATTGACTATAAATGGAGACAGACAAACCCATATCTTCAGAAAGCTGATGCGATATGGGTTCACTCTCTTTTTGATCCTATCCCTCAACTTCGCTTTGCCCAGGATGATGCCAGGCGACCCAATTGCCAATTTGCTGGGCGAGCAGGCTCGACACAACGATCCTCAGACTTTAGAGCTTCTAAGAGCCGAATATGGTCTGGATCAGCCCTTGCACATTCAATATTTTCGATATCTGCAATCGCTGACGAGAATCGAGCTGGGCTACTCCATTCATAAGAACTCAAGCGTTGCCAGGCTTATGGCCGACAGGCTCCGCTGGACTCTCCTGTTGGTCTTCCCTTCGGTTGTCATCGGCTCAATTCTGGCTCTCCTTCTTGGCTCGCTGGCTGGATTCAAGTGCAGAAGTCCAACCGATTATGTGCTCACGGCTTTGTTTCTCATCCTCTACACGTGTCCTTCGTTTTTGATGGCCATGCTTCTCTTGAGCATCTTTTCCTTTCACCTGGGGCTCTTTCCACTTGGAAACCTCACAACAGGAGGAACGACCGGTCTAAAATATGTTCTGGATATGGCATGGCATCTTATTTTGCCCGTGATCTCTTTGTCCTTGCTCGGAGCCAGCTACAAGTTCCTTGTCGTCAGGAATTCGGTGTCCCAGATATTCGATGAACAGTTTGTGGTGGCAGCCAGGGCAAAAGGCCTGACAGAGAGACGAATTCTTCTGGTCCACGTCATCCGCAATGTTCTGCCGCCGTTCATCAGCATGGCAGCCCTGAGCTTCGGCTTCATGGTGTCAGGAGCATTGATTGTAGAGATCGTCTTTTCCTTGAACGGCATGGGAACGCTCATTTACGATGCAGTGATGGCGCGAGACTACCCGGTAATGCAGGGCTGCTTTCTCATATTGACTGTATTCGTCTTGGCTGCCAACCTTGCTGCCGACATTCTTTATTCTGTGGCCGATCCGAGAATAGGGGGAAAAGGAACTTGAAGTGTCCGGCATCTGATATGTTTGCCATTTCCTCCATGCGTCTGGCCGGTCTATTCATGATCGCTTTATTCCTGGCCCTGGCCATATTTGCGCCGCTAGTCGCCCCACACGATCCTTGGGAGACGGAGAAGCCCTACCTGCCTCCCAGCGGAGAGCACCCTCTGGGGACCAACGATATCGGTCAAGACATACTCTCTGAGCTGATCTATGCCACTCGTGTCTCTCTCTCCATAGGGTTTCTGGCCGGATTCTTGTCGGTGTTCGTCGGAGTTAGCCTTGGAATGTTGGCCGGGTACTACCGCGGTGCCGTGGAAGAAGTGGTCATGGCGGTCAGCGATATGGTTCTGCTAATACCCGGACTTCCTTTTATGATTATCCTGGCTGCATATCTCTCACCCAGTATGTACAACATAGTTCTCGTGGTCAGCTTGCTCTGGTGGTGCCCCACTGCACGTGTTGTCCACTCCCGCGTCCTGCAACTGAGAGAGATGCCGTTTGTAGAGGCAGCCATTTCTCTCGGCAGCAGGGACAGCTACATCATCATTCATCATATCCTCATCAACAGCAAGGAGATCATTTATGCCAAGCTGGCCCTGTCTGTGGCTTCAGCCATGGCAACCGAGGCCTCACTCAGCTTTTTGGGCCTTGGAGATCCTTTGAGCATCAGTTGGGGTGAGATGATCCACTTCTCCTTTTCCAGAGGTGGATTTGCCAATGACATGTGGTGGTGGTATCTGCCGCCGGGAATCATGATCTGTGCAAGCGTTCTCAGCTTTGTGATGATCGGCATGGAGCCGGAGAGGACGCATAGGACAGTGGAGCTTTGAGCAATGGAGGACCGCTAAAGATGATCCATACATTAGCTTATTGCGCTCTGGGTTTATATATGTCATGGTACTTCAAAATTTAAAGCCGCGTTTCTCGAAGAACTCGATTAGTGCTTCTTCAACTACCTGGCTTTGAGCATGCATGCTCCTTTTGATCTGTGCAGTGTAAACTTTCAGAGTTTGGGCAACCAATTTGGATAGCGTTATTGTAGTTTTAGGCATAAGGTTCTATTTGACGGCGTATGCATATAACTCTTATGGTATCATAAAGTCTATGATCCAAAATCTTTAAATTTAAAAATATCTTGCGAGCAGAGGAGTCTTACGGATGAGGAATTCATCTCGATGCCAGCCTTATTTTTGGCCGTCGATTTGATTGATAGTTGTAGTGAGCATTTGGTGGAGGGCAACACAGGTATATAGATCCTATCACATACATAAGAAAATGAATGTCACACGTTGGTACAAGAACGGAAGCTTAGACGCATTCCGCCAGTTTTGTATTCAAAATAAGGATAAACCAGTATCTGTTAAGTTGACAAATAGATCCGAGCCGGTCGTTGGGGCTTTGCATAACTATTGTCTCACCTCCGAAAAAGCATCAGGTCTTTTTCTTCTCTTAACGGATAGTGTAATTCATCCTGCATACTATGGCCTTGAGGGTATCGAGAGCTTGCATATGTTTCCCTCTGAAATTATGGCCTCAAGGCACTCAGCCCTGCGGCCGGAAACGTGAATCCCGGTGGAAGATAATATGGAAAGAAGCAGTCTGTTAGAGGATTTAAAGGAAACCTGGCCGAAGAAGTTCGCTACAGATGAAGATATATTCAGTCATATTCATGCCGGTGACAAGATATTCATAGGCACTGGCTGCGGCGAGCCTCAATACCTGGTGCAGGCTATGGTCAACTTTGTGAGCAAGAATCCCAAAGCATTTTTCGGAATCGAGCTCATACACGTTTGGACGGTAGGCGCTGCACCCTACATGGATGAAAAATTTCGCGACAACTTCAGAGTCGATTCATTCTTCATAAGCGAAGGAACGAGAAATGCGATCAACCGTGGCGCTGCAGACTACACGCCTATATCTCTTTCTGCGGTTCCCGGCCTATTTAGAAGAGAGATAATACCAATAGATGTAGCGCTAATCCAGACGTCTCCTCCCGATAAGCACGGATACATGAGCCTTGGGATAAGCGTGGATATCGTAAAGGCTGCGACCCAGAAGGCATCGCTGATTGTTGCCCAGATAAACTCCCATATGCCTCGTACTCAGGGTGACGGATTCATAAATATAAACGATGTGGACTTCATTGTTCCTCACGATGAACCATTGCTTGAGTACGCGGAAGAAGTCCCTGGAGACATCATCAAAGCGATAGGCAAGTATGTTGCCCGGATCATCGAGGATGAGTCTACTCTGCAGGTCGGATATGGCATCATACCTAATGCTGCGGTCTCATACCTGGGCGAGAAGAAGCATCTCGGGGTGCACACTGAACTATTAAGCGACGGCATCATCGATTTGATGCAAAAAGGTGTGATTGATAACAGCAAGAAGTCCATCGATACGGGAAAGACGGTGGCTTCCTATTGCATGGGCAAGTGTGGGACTTACGAGTTCCTGGATGAGAATCCAACCGTCTCGTTCAGGACCATCGATTATGTCAACAATCCATTGAATATTGCCAAGAATAAGCTGATGACAGCCATCAACAGTGCTATGGAAATCGATTTAACCGGACAGGCCACGGCAGAATCGCTTGCCGGGACCTTCTACTTCGGCATCGGCGGCCAGGCTGATTTCATGAGGGGGGCAGCGCTTGCTCCGGGCGGAAAGAGCATCCTGGCCCTGCCATCGACCGCTATCAACGACACCATTTCCAGGATAGTGCCCTCTCTCCGAGATGGAACTGGCGTGACTCTTACCAGAGGAGATGTGCACTATGTGGTAACCGAGTACGGGATAGCATATCTGCATGGCAAGAATATAAGGGAGCGCGCCATGGATCTCATCGCCATTGCCCATCCCAAGTTCAGGCCGTGGCTAATTGATGAGGCAAGGAAGCTCTCGCTCATTTACAAAGATCAGGCGTTCGTTCCAGGTGTAAATGGGATCTACCCGGTGGCCCTTGAGACATTCAGGACCACTAGGGGCGGGCTGCATCTTCTTCTCAGGCCGGTGAAGATCGGAGATGAGCCTCTGATGAAGGACTTCTTCTATGCCCTCTCCAATGACAGCATGTACCGGAGGTTCATGTCCGCTAGGATGGATATGCCCCATGAAAGGCTGCAGGAGTTCGGGATAGTGGACTATTCTGATAGAATGATGATCCTGGCTATTGTTGAGGGAGACCGCAAAGAAACCATCGCGGCAATCGGACAATATGAGATAAATGATAAGATGCATACCGCCGAGGTTGCGCTGGTTGTAAAGGATGAGTATCAAAATATGGGCGCAGGCCACGATCTGCTCCTTTACCTCACTCGCCTGGCCAGGCGTCGGGGCCTGCTTGGATTCACAGCTGAGGTGTTGGTTGAGAATAAGCCTATGCTTAATCTCTTTAAAAATATGGGATTTGATACGGAAAAAAGCAGTGAGGACGGAGTCTTCGAGCTCATCATGATGTTTAGAGATATTGAGGGTTAGCCTCTTTGGGCATTGGGTCGAGGTGACTTCCTCCCATGCCACTGAAGGGGCAGGGCTTCCTGCTTCATCGAGCACGCGGAGCGAAAGTAATGAAAGGGGTACGATTCATCCCATCCCCTGAAGGAGATGGGTCTTCTCTACCC
>JAJRAX010000114.1 GCA_028679775.1 Methanothrix sp.
CCGGTCTCGTCTGTCTCAATTCGGCTGGAGGATCTCATGTATCGGTACTGGCTATGGCTGTCACGCAAGCGGAATTCGTAAGGCTCAAGTTTACCCTGCAAAACTCTTGAAAAACTGATTCTCAAACCAGGCAGGTCATCCGGATGAACAAATTCTTCATAGCTTTTGCCCACTACATCCACAGGCCTGTAGCCCATCAACTGCTCCATTACGGGACTTATATAGACTATCAAGCCCGTCGGGTCCATGGTAAAGATGATATCATTCAGGTTCTCGACCAGTGTCTGGTATTTTTCTTTTGATCTCTTCAATTCTTCTTCTACAATTTTATATTCAGATATATCTGTCAGAAATCCCTGGTAAGATGAAGCAGCATTATCCGGGTCATCTCTGGTCCGGGCCTGAAGGCAGACCCAAACTCGGCTCTTATCTTTTCGATACAGCTCCGCCTCGAAGTTCCTGACCTCGCCCTCTCTCTCCAGGATGCAGCAAAACTCACGATGCCGGATTGGGTCGACAAAAACCTGTCTGCCAATGTCAGTGACGGAATTTATTAATTCATAGGGACTGACATATCCCAGGATCTTAGCTAAGGCTGGGTTGACCAGTGAATATCTTCCATCCGTAGATGTCTGGTAAACTCCCAATACCGAACTCTCGAAGATGGTTTGGGTGATCTCTCGCACGCTCATCTCATAGGTGTCTATTAGATTATGATATATTTTAATCTGATGTATATTCAGAAGATCTGAGGCGCAATATTCTCACCAAATTTCGCGATTCTGGACTGCTGGGCAAAAATATTTAACTCCATTCCACCATCTATTGATTTATGAGATCGTTAATGCCAATATTCCTGGTGCTGTTGCTGGCCAGCTCAGGAGCGCTCGGCCAGACAGACAACGCTTCTTTTGATGATCATATAGCCAGTGCGCTTCAGTCACTGGTGGCCAACTCCTCGGCCAGCACTGAATCCTATCGATTTTTCATGGATATGGAGCAGAAGATAGAACTGGTTAATCTATCCAAAGAGGACCATCAACAGATTTATTCTCGTTCTATCGGCTTTGGCATGGCCAACATGACCGATCGCGCCCTGAAGCTATCTCTGGCTTCCCTCACCTATGACGAGGATGATGTGGCGAACTCCAGCACTATTGCCATTGAGGAGTATCTGATCAATGATACCATCTACATGAAGCTGGATGGCAACTGGACGGCCCTGAAGATGCCATCGGTAGCCGATGCCTGGTCCCAGCAGAACACCCTGGAGCAGCAACTGAATATGTTCAATCAGTCTCACCTTACCCTGGAGGGCTCTGAGATGGTGGAGGATGAGAACTGCTACAAGATTCGGGCTGAGATGGACATAAGCACGATAGCCGATCAGCTCTCCAAGGAGACGTCATCGATAATGCCCCTCGCTGGCATGAACTATACAGACCTCTTCAACTACACCACCCTGGAGGCCACCTATTGGATCACAAAAGATGCCCACCAACTCAAGAAGACAGAAGTGGTGCAAATATTCACCCTGTCGCCGTCGTCATTGGGACTTAATGACACAGACGCAGGGGAACTTGAGATGCGCATAAATTCCCGGGTCACAATGCTCTTCCAGGGATATAACGAGAGCATTGCAATCGAACTTCCTGCAGAGGCAGAAAAGGCCCAGTTGGTTCCTATATTTATGGCATCGGTTGAGGCAGTCCCAGTTGTTATATCAGGCAATGAGACCACACTCAATGCTACAGTTGTCGATACACTGAAAAACCAGAGCGATTCAGACAATTCGACCGTTCAGGCCGCCATTCCAACCTGACGGCACATTTTTTTCGGCACTTCGCCGAGTTGTCTTTGTGGTTAAAAAATAGCAAGGAACCATTTTTCCACCTCACGCAGTCCCTCGTCGCGAATACAGCCGCAGCATGCCTATGGCCAGAATGGCTGACAATGCTTGCATTCCGGGCAATTGCTCTGCAGACTCGTTTTCTGTATCGTTCTCAAGAAGGTCGTCATCCAAATGAACCTTCTTCTTGGTGCCACTGGCTGCCGCGGCCACTGTGGTTATTCCCACTGCCCTGGCAGCGCTGTCGGTAATGGAGCCGGATGCTTTTGAAGAAATGCCCTTACCAGAGAAGCTGCTCGACTTTCCACCTCGTCCGCTCGACTTGGCGTCAGCTACTGCGAGGCCAATTATCAATAAAATCATCAGAACTGCGACAACAATCTTCAGATTCACGTTTGTCACTCCATTGATATTATTAGCGCATTCAATGTCCAGAATATCCGCCAGAGCTGCTCTCTATGGCCCCTGCATCCTCATAGCCCTGCCTCTGGCCGGTGCCTGCCAGGCGGGTGAGCATCTCGGGATGATAGATAAGGCGAACGGCGTTCACAGCGTGTTCCTCTGCGCGCCTTC
This sequence comes from Methanothrix sp., assembly GCA_028679775.1. Classification (GTDB taxonomy): domain Archaea; phylum Halobacteriota; class Methanosarcinia; order Methanotrichales; family Methanotrichaceae; genus Methanothrix. The sequence continues at coordinate 2,423 of JAJRAX010000114.1, forward strand.
GGGCAAGAGATGCGAGAGTCCTCTCGTCAGGGGCCTCGTCCTCATGAACGAAGACCTCGATGATATGATGATTGGTCATTAGCTGAGCAGCGATAAGTCCGGTGGAGGCCTCATGGGCACACATCTTATCCTTCTCAGCAGCACCAGGCATTCCGAGGGCTATGACTATATCGCACTTCTCCTCATCGAGAAGCTTCTTGGCGGCAACTGGCAGATCCTTGATTCCAGGTACTGTATAACGGATGATCTCCGCCGAAGCCTCCTTCTTGATGACAGAGACCGCAGCTCGGGCCATATCAACGCGTGCAAATGTGGTGTCAGCTATGCCGATGCGCTTCATGCTGCAAGAAATAGGCCAAGAAGTTATTAGATTTATCGGTATCCATGGGACTATAGTCCAGCTCACGCTAAGGGAGCTTCAACCGATACAGTTAATAAGGGGAAATTGTTTTGCTTGTGGTTTGTGGCCGGGGGCGGCTTTTTGATACAATCTCCCTACCTTTACCTTTTTGCCGCCCCGGGCCCTCTCCTCCTTTCCATCCAACAATCAGGACGAACTGGAACGAGGACCATGTGGCAATTCTATCCAGATTAATTTGTCGGACAAGCCTTAATTCCTGGGTCCAGGAATGAGGAACCGGATGGAGTGGTTTTCAGCATGCTGCGCATCATTCATGGAATAATCCTCCTACGTTTCGGTGCCCGATCCTCTCGCCATGCCTTCAATTTGTCGCGCAGATCTTGCTGACGGCTTCTGCCTGAAGGACAACCTCCGCGAAGCCGCTCGCAGATCTGCCCCAACTGGTGGCCTTTGCAGATTCATTTCCCTCAAGAATTGCCCTGTCCATCCACCAGACTGCCTGCCAGTAGCTGTCCATCGCCGCCGCCCATAAATCCAAGGCACTCTCAGGCGGCTCGTCTCCCATGACCTGAAGGGTCTTCCACATTGCGGCAGATGCATCCCTTTTCAGGCCAAAGACCATCTCATCTGGGCCTTCTGCGAGGGTCAGATTGACATATGTCCCCATCTGTCCAGGGGCTAGGTTTCCCCAGCGAGACGTGCCCGGATTGCCGGTGCAGATGGAGACCTTATGCTCAATGGGCACTGCAATTGCCGAGTAATATGTGGCCACATCGGGACGAAAACGGTTAATGGTATTGGTGCTCCAGGGATCGTCATAATGCCACTGTTTGCCGTCCCACCAGTCTGTTAAGGAGAACATCCGAACGACGGTTGAATAGTTGAATTCTCCCTGCCGGTCGACGATCGTCTTTTCTGCGGTGAGGTATCGATAGTAGCTGGATGGATAATACTGAAGAGGATCCCAGATTGGCTGAGATGGTTTCATTTTTGGATGCAGGTAATGGTTTGTCATAACCAGATAGTTCGACTCATTGTTGTCTCCAGATCTTCTCGATGCATATCTGGCTCGCGTTGCCTCAAGAACAGTGGCATTGCCATATGCATCAAGAAGCAGGTGGTTGAGCCCGAACATTCGCGTCGAGTTGACGAGGAATCCCTCGGCCTCGGGAACGAACTCGCAGGTCATGGCCACGTAGGGCAGCTCCAAGAAGCCGGTGATGCCGGGGCCGATGTCTCCAGGACCCTTCTGAGAGCCAGCCGCCATGATATAGACGAGCCCCTCGTTGTTGAATGCGAAATTGCTGCCGGTGCGCCCAGCTCCGGATGGAATGATGCAAGAGTGCCCATCCTTCGGATAAAGGACCAAGATGATTGAATAGGAGTTGGAGGGAAGATGATAGTAATCGAAATTGGTCCCGGCGATTACCCTGCCGCGGGTGGCGTTGCCGAAGGCGGCAATGGCCGTGCAGTGATCAGGGGGCTCTGGCCCCTGTCTGCCGCCCCAGTAGAGCATCACCAGTGGATCGTCCGGACCGAACGCATAGCCCAGATCCTTCATGCCATCTGTCATGCCCTGAAAGAATGAGCCGAAGTCGAATTGGGGCATCTCTTTGGAGATGTATTCCCGGTAAACTCGACTGCTCTGCCGGATTTCCGTCGAGCTGTTCTTCGATAGAGCACTGGCCCAGGCAGCATCCCGCACGATTGCGATGTACTCGTCGGCCTGAAGAGCATACTGATATCCCATCTGGTAAGGCTCGCCCTGCAGGACGACGATTGGCATAATGCCTGGCGGGGGTAGATAGGATTTGGATATTGGGCTCACATCAAGCCCGGAATCAGTTGATACATCAGATAACCTTTCGGAGACTGCTATTGCAGTTTGTGAAAATGATACAAGAATGCAAAACAGAAAAAGGCCTGACCGAATGTAGCGCTTGCGGAATTTTTGTCTGCACATGCGGATGCATTTTGTGCACGAATCAATAAATTTCTTTTGATCTTTACCCGCAGTACTTGCACCCCGGCATCGTTTCCCCATTGCCCAGGTAGAGCACCTGACTTCTGCAGCCGTAGCGAAAGACAGTCACTCCCTTGCAGCCTGAATCATAGGCTAGGGAAAAGATCCGCAAGACATCGTCAACAGTTGCTGTCTCCGGCAGATTGACAGTCTTCGAGACGGCATTATCCGTATATTTTTGGAAGGCGGCCTGAATTCTGATGTGCTGCTCTGGCGAGATGTCCAGGGCCGTCACAAACATCTCCTGCAGATCACGTGGCACCCCGGTCAGGCCCTGCACCGAGCCCTTCCTGGCGAGCTGCTCCAACAGCTCAGTTGTATAGATGCCACGCGCCTCTGCCGCCCGCTCAAAGAGGGGCGAGACCTCGAAGAGCTTCTCGCCCTCAAGTGCACGGCGCATGAAGGCAACGGCAAATAACGGCTCGATGCCGCTGGATGTCCCCGCGATGATGCTGATTGTGCCCGTAGGAGCAACTGTAGTCACCGTGGCGTTTCTCATTGCCGGCCAGCTCGCGAAGAGCGACTGCTCGAAGAG
>JAJRAX010000342.1 GCA_028679775.1 Methanothrix sp.
ATAGACCATCTCGAGGAAACGGGAAGGCCACCACGGTGCTGCGCCCGAAGCGAGAACGGAAATTAAGAAGATCCGTCATCCCTTTGAGGGTGAGGTAGACACTGCGGACCAATGGAACTTGCTCGATCCACTGTTCTGCTTGGATGATGATGCGCCGCCCGACGACATGGGTCGCGATAGCACCGACGATAACAACAAGGAGCAGAAACAAGACGATGCTGAGTCCAGGCCACTGTCGATCTCCGATATTCCATGGAAGGTCATGAATCAATCCGTTGAGTGCTCGAAGCAGTGCGGAAAGGATTAAGATTGTGACCCAGGCCGGCACGAGGACCAATAATCCGGCCAAGGAGTATTTCCATAGGGTTTGTGACATCGCCGTTTGTTTCCGTGAATACGATCAAACCAGCATTGCGGTGCAACAGAAGCTGTTAGTCGGAATAGAGTCTGCGCCCAGGGCTTGATCTCATCAATCTTTTTCATCTATTCTAGCGATGTAATATCGGTCGGGTCCAGATGGGGGCATTATGGCAGATCGTACAGAAGCAAGGCGTCCGGTTAATATCGACAAGGATCTTCTCGCTATTCTCTGTTGCCCTGACACGAAACAAGATGTGACCTTGGCCGATACGACGCTGATTGCCAAGTTGAACGAGGCTGTGAGACGTGGGCAATTGAAAAATAGGGCGAATAAGCCGGTCATGGAGCCCCTCGACGGAGGGTTGATCAGAGGCGACCGGAAGATTCTGTATCCTATCCGCGAAGACATTCCTGTCATGCTCATCGAAGAAGGCATTCCTCTGGAAGGGATGATCTAGTAAGGCTGATTGACATCCCTCTCTCCGCCAAGCCTACAGTTGGCACGTCCTAATCTGATCATTTTGTTCCATATGCGATGTGGGATAAGCCCCGTTCCACCTTGAGTGTCGTCGTGACACAACAGCGAGCGCCGTGGCCTATGTATTGTCGGTCTTGGAACCGGTCGACGCCCCACAGTGCTGGCAGCGATATTCATACAAATTCCCGGTAGGGAGCACGAGCAGGAGTCGCTGTCGAGTAGGAGTCGCTACTCGACAGGAAGGACAATAAAGCAGTGAGGCATTTAACGATCTGAATTGGTCTGGCTGCTTAGAGGCATCGGGTCTTGGCGGTCGAGTTGTCCTGGGGGAAAAATCTGTGAGCCAACTTGGGCTGTTCGTTCTACGCGAATGGCCTGACATGTCTCAATTCTACGCCGAGGCGGCTCTAGTGGTCAAACCCCCAGAGTCTGGCCGTGGATTATTCACCATGAGGCATTGAGCCTGTTCTTCGGCAGACACTTGAGAGTGTACTGAAATAACTTTCAATCCTTCCCGCCCTTATTGCACCAAACCGTAGCCTACTAGGCCCATCAGCACGCCACAGCATCCTATCCTGCGCTATGGTCAAGGAACCTGTAGCATAGCGTGACGATACTGAGCACGAAGGATCCACCGAGATTCTAGGCAGAACGAGAGGATGATCATTTTCCTGATCGTCGTCACTGTCAACTATGCCTCACGGGAGA
>JAJRAX010000115.1 GCA_028679775.1 Methanothrix sp.
ATTAATGATATGAGTTCCAGCATTAATGATATGAGTTCCAGCATTAATGATATGAGTTCCAGCATTAATGATATGAAAGCCAGCATGGATGAAGTGCGGAAGAATACTGCCGCTACACCTCAAATCCTGGAAGAGATCAAGGAGCTGAGAGAAGACATCAAGCCGGGATATGGGATGAGTCTGAGGCAAGCACAGAGCGATATCAAAGCAATAAAGGAACAACTGGGGATAATCTAAGCCAAATTAACAATCTGTTCTTCTCCGTGAGGATAGGGATCGATCCGGGGAAAGGAGGGAGAATAAAACAGTGTTTCCCGGATCGCTACCTTAATGTTCAGACTTATCGTAGATATAGACGATTGCGCCAACTTGAAGGAGTCAGCTCGATTGCATCAAACTGCCTAAAAGCCGTCTCTATATCATTTCCTTCCAGCGAATCGTTTGATCGTCTCCCTTTTGCGCTGCCACCGGCGGGCCTCTCTTGCTTTATCTTCCTTCAATATGGCCATCCGCCCTGATTTATCCGTTAATTCATTCTCTTTCTTTTCGGGTTGATCTGTGTTCGGTTGATCCATGCTTGTTTCACCTGAATTGTCGTTCTCCTCAATAGTGGATGAGTTTCTGTTGAGAGGAGGCGAGTGAACAGAAAATAACCAAATATTATATGTAATGATTCTATTTAAAGTCTATGTTGACATGAGGCGGAATGGGATCGGAATGCTGGTGGGAGACCTATTGGCTCTATAGCCTGTCTGTTATCTTTAAAATTTAAAAATTTTTATTAATCTTGCAGACCCAAAGCTTTAATCTCTCCTCTGGCTTTTCTTTTCACCATGAACTTCGGTCGGCTTTTCAAGTCCAAACCCACACCTCGCATTGCCAGCAGTCCGCCTTTTAACTACCTGGAGCTGAGAAGCAAGCCATATTACATCGTGGGATCCGTTGAGGTAGGCAACACCACCACCAAATGCGTTCTCACTGCTACAGATATGACTACCGGCAAGACCTTCATCGTAAACAAGACCGTGAAGATGACCAGAGACGTGCGAAGGCCAAAGGCCGGAGAGGATGTCTTCGCTCACACCATCAACGGCACGCCTCTTACAAAGGAGTCTATTGCAGAACTCGTGAAAAACACACTCATCGAGAGTCACGAAAGGGCTCGCCTGGACATCAAGACCGATCTGCACTTCGTTGTGCGCTCGACAGGAGTGGTGGCCGAGCTGGACTCGCCTGATCAGGTGGGCACATTCATCCAGGCCCTGGCCAAGGGCTGTCTTGATGCGGGTGTCCCGCCAAGGCTCATGACACCTGCCATGAGCATACACAATATTTTGGAAAAGTTCAGACGCTACACCATGATTGAGAAAGTTATATTCATGGGTGCTGTAGCATCCTGTTTCCCTCCACAGGGGTCCACTGGCGTGGAAGTCGTTGCCAACGAGATGGAAGGAGAGCTTGCAACTGCCGGCATAAAGGAAGGCAGCCGCTGGACAGATGTGGATTTCAGAAATCCATGCCTCTCAATGGACTTCGGCACTACTCTGGATGGCAGAGTGACCAGCGAGGAGTTGCCTTATGCCCACACCATCGGCAATCTCCTGGGCCTGGCAGGAGCCATTCCAGATGCCGTGGTCCAGGGAACGGGTTTAGTCGACAAGATGACCGGGGCGACGCTTGACATATTTGATGGCAAGACGAAGCCCGATTACGGCAAAGAGGCCCAGCAGTACGCAGATCAGATCAACGATTTGGTGAAAATCGAGAAGGTTCCACTCAGTCGCACCAAGTACGGACTGGTTCCGGTCTGCCCTGAGGCGGCGGCAGGAAATAACGTGGTTCTCATAGGCTGCGATGTGGGAATAAACGGCAGCGATCTTTCCAAGCTCTCTTCTGTTGGCTCCGATCTCTACCAGTCCAAGAGTCTGAAGATTCTTTTCGGCACCCTGGACCTGGCTATGGCCAAGGTCGCTAGTCGGCTGGTGCAGGTGGGAGTCGAAGAGGGAATCGTCACCAAGAATACGGCTATCGGCGTCACAGGCCGGGCAGGAATCAGCGGAAACAAGCCCAGCCTGATCATAGAAGAGATAGAGAAGCTCGGGCTCTATGATCAGCCGGAGAAAAATGTTGTCTTCGTGGATGATGGTCTCGCTCGGGGAGCAGCAGTCATGGCCCGCTGCATGAACTCAATGGGCACTCCCAAGAATCCTCTCGGCGGTCTTCGGGGCGGCAGGTGCATACTCAAGGAGAGAATGGACTATGAGTCATCCAAGAGCTCTGCCCCAGTGCCGCAACTGGACAGGCCGGAGGATGATACGCAGGCTTATTTTGTGGGAGGCCACAAGAGAAATTAGAGATGCCATCGAAAAGATCAGATCTTTCACCTAAGGCGGGCGTGGAGACGCCCATATCCGTTCAGGCCATCAATCGAAGTGAGGAGATGCTCTGGATCTCCGGCGAGAGGCCGGAGCCTGATGCATTTCCTCCATGCATAAGGGCCATGCTTTCTGCCGGCAGGCCAGGCGAGAGGGGAAGGCACAGGACTGCCGCCATTTTGGCTGCATTTCTCGGTCAGGTGGGCTATAGCAGAGAGACGGCCTGGCAGATCTGGTCAGAGGCCGCGCCTGTTGAGAAGCGGATCTTTGATGAGTGGTTTTTAAAGATGCATTGCCCCAAATGTCAGGCCATCCAAAGGCAGAGCCGAGGCTATCCTGATCTCGGCCTGGCAGATCTGGGGTTATGCCACCCGGATGAGGACTGCAAGATCTTCGAGGGGCCGGTGGAGTATGCCTGCAGGATACGATTGGAAAATGATCGCGAAAAAGGCTCTCTCACACACATCAAGACCCGGTACTCAGTGCGGGTCTTTGACTGGTCCTCTGGCAAAGAGGGGGAGATTGAACTCTCGGAGAAGGAAAAGGAGACTCTTGAGGCTGTTCTGGCGGAAAAGGCTGATCAGAACGATCGAGTTGTAGTTTACGTCAGAGAAAAAGTCCGGGGAAGGCTCCGTCCCAGGTTTTACCTGCGAGATCAATCTGGGCCGCGGCGACAGATGCTTTCGGAAGTAATATAAAATTACCAAAAATAAAAATTTG
>JAJRAX010000116.1 GCA_028679775.1 Methanothrix sp.
ATGCATGCCACAGGAAAGCCGAGGTCCAAGGTTGCAGCAAAAAAGAGGGTCAAATAAGCGCCAAGAGTCAGAAAATCCCCATGCGCAAAATTGGCAAAGTTCATAATTCGATACGATAGAGATAACCCTATAGCGGCAAGGGCGATGATGCACCCATAAATTACTCCATTGGCTATAAGCTGTCCGATCATAATCTCCAATAGGATTTTAAGCTATCATCAGGACCTATTTTTATCTTTCCATGAAGGCAATCTGCCAATAGAAATCCCTTATAACGTTGGGGTAAAGGGGTAGAGAAGACCCATCTCCTTCAGGGGCATGGGAGGAAGTCACCTGGCAAACAACAATTCCATGATCAGCATTGACGAGTGGCAAAGGTTTTATAGGTGACCATACCATGATTCTGTTTATGTCACACGAAACCTCTGTGGGGAATCGTCTTCTACGACGTTCACTCGCTTGTTGATGAAAAAGTATCGATTTTTGACACAACTCTTAGAGATGGCGAGCAGACTCCCGGCGTATCACTCACCCAGGAGGGGAAGCTCAAGATCGCCAGGCAGCTTGACAAACTCGGTGTAAACGTCATCGAGGCCGGTTTTCCCGTATCCTCCAAAGGCGAGTTTGATAGCGTCCGGCAGATCGCCAAAGCCGACCTCCAGGCCCAGGTTTGCGGCCTCTCTCGCATTGTGAAAAAGGATGCTCAGGCTTGCCTCGATGCTGATGTGGGCATGGTCCATGTCTTCACCCCCACATCAGATATCCAGATAGCTCATACTATTAAGATGAGCCATGACGATATCGTAGCGGCTGCCCAGGATACTGTCCAGTTTGTCAAGGACCAGGGCAGAACCTGCCTCTTCTCGGCAATGGACGCCACCCGTACATCACCTCAGTTCCTGCACCGCATATTCAAAGCGGTCGAAGAGGTGCACTGCGATATCATCAATATTCCGGACACTGTAGGTGTAGCAGTCCCCTCATCCTTCTATCGTTTTGTCAAGGATATCTGCGATGATGTCAATATGGTGGTTGACGTCCACTGCCATAATGACTTCGGCCTTGCAGTGGCCAATAGCCTGGCGGCAGTTGAGGCCGGAGCCCGAGAGGTGCAGGTCTGCGTGAACGGCCTTGGCGAGAGGGCAGGCAATGCCAACCTGGCAGAGACTGTGATGAGCCTTCACTCCATCTTCGGGGCAAAGACGAGCATCAAAACCGAATACCTGGTCGAGACGGCTCGGCTGGTGGAGAGACTCACCGATGTCAAGATTCCCATAACCGCACCAATCGTGGGCGAGAACGCTTTCTCCCATGAGAGCGGCATTCACAGCCACGGGGTCATCGAGAACAGCAAGACCTTCGAGCCAGGCATCATGACACCGGAGATGGTGGGCCACAAGAGACGCATAGTGCTCGGCAAGCACACGGGACGGCATGCCGTGGCCAAGGTACTGGAGGAGGCTGGCTACCAGCCCTCCGAAGAACAGCTCCAGGAGATCCTGGAAAGGGTCAAGGACCTTGGAGACAAGGGAAAGCAGGTTGCCAACATAGATCTTCAGACCATAGCCGATGTCGTTATCGGTGAGGTGGCCAAGGGCAGTCAGGCTGTTGTGCTCAAAGAGGTCTCAGTGATGACCGGCAACATCATCACACCTACGGCAACCGTAAGGGCCTTGGTCCGTGGAAAGGAACGGGTCCTCGCCAACACTGGTGTGGGTCCGGTGGACGCTGCAGTAAACGCCGTCCAGGGACTGCTTGATGGGGACACGTCCATCCACCTCTGCGACTTCCGAATCGAGGCCATCTCAGGAGGAGCTGATGCCCTTGCTCAGGTGGTGATCGGAGTTGAAGACGACCATGGTCGTCGCGTTGCAGCTCGATCAGCCCGTGAGGACATTGTCATGGCTTCAGTGGAAGCCCTGGTCAGCGCCATAAACCGAATGATGCTTCTCAACAGTGAGAGAGATGAGAAGAAGGCTTGAATTGTTGAGGCCCTGATGCCCAATTTTTCAGGGCTTTTAAGGGCCATGGCATAGATTGACCATGACTGATTATGCGAAGGCGACCAATATCATCTGTGCCTATCCCGTGAACCTTGATGCAGTCTGCAATATTCGGGGTGAGGATGTCTCTCGTCTCATCCCTCTGAGCTTGAGCTTCGAGAAAATCGTGCTCAGGAAGACGATAGCCAGCCGTGAGGACCTCATCACCTCGCTGCTCTTCTGCATGCGAGAGGGATCGGGAGCCGAGCTTTTAATTGAAAGCCTGATAGCAGCAAAGGAAATTGAGGAGGCCTTCTCATGGCAGTATCGCCTGGGAGGAAATGCAGGGATCATGGCCAATGCGCTTGCATCTCTTGGGGGAAGACCACTTCTCAATGCTCCTGCTCTTGGGAATAAGCTTTCAAAAATGCTTCACGCCCAAGTCGCTGTGCCTCTCTCAGGAGGGCTCGCATATCCAGGAGACGCAGAAAAAGCCGGATCGTCTGCCGCGTTTGCTGATGATGATCTCGTGCATTTCGTCTTCCAGTTCAAAGAAGGTGACGCGGTCTTCACCCAGCATATCAAGATCACTGCCAGGAGCAACGATCGCTTTATAGCCACCTGCGACCCTGTGAACACAAGGCTCTTCTCGGACGAGCACTTCGGCTCTTACTGCCTGGAAAATATCAGGGATTTTGGCGGCGCTCTGCTCTCAGGCTTTCACCTGGTGCCTCTTTTAGAGCACCGCCAGGTCTTTTCTGAAAAGATCTCCCAGATCAAATCATGGAAGGACAGAAATCCTGATCTCTTCATTCACATGGAATTGGGTTCATTTCAAAGCCCCCAGATCATCCAATCTCTTCTTCACATGATCATGCAGATTCCAGTTGACAGCCTCGGGATGAACGAGGATGAGCTGGCGGCAATCGCGGCCTCATCGCAGCAATTATCGCCTGATCAAGCATTGTCTGGATGCCGGCAGAGCTGGCGAGAGATCATGCAGGCAGCAGAGAGCCTTCAAGACAGGCTGGGCATCTTCCGGGTGGCGGCACACACGAGAGACTGTATTCTGAGCGTCATGAGAAATGACCGGATATCAGCCAAGAGCGAACTCCTGGCTTTAGAGAGTGGCGTCAATGCTGCAGCGGCTCTGGCAGCCACAGGCTCACTGAAGGGAACTCCTCCCCAGGAGATTAACGAAAATGGACTTCGATCTGTTCGGGAGTTCTGCCAAACCGGGGCCATCCCTGAGCGCAGGGGAGCAATCCTCCAGTCAGAGGATCGGATCGTTTCCATGACGCCGTCACTCGTTGCAAGAGAGCCCCGAATAACCGTAGGTCTCGGAGACACCGCAACGGCTGCAATCTTTCTTTATGAGATATGCGGGCTTCTGGAAAAGTAGCATGATGCCATTAGTGATCGTTACCCGCCCGTTTCCAGGTTGTCGTCCTGCATCTTGGCCGCATCCATCATCTCTTGGGTCTGCTTGAACCTCTCCTGGATCTGCTCCAGTGTCATGCCCTCCAGTTCTTTTCGCTCTGGTGGCTTCTCGATAAGCTCCAGCATATCCAGGCGGTAGTATAAACCGGTGCTATCCAAATAGGCCCACGTCTGCCCGTCGTCTTCCACCTTCAGAACCTTGACGATTCCCGTGGTCCCTGTGCCCTTGTATCTGACTAGGCTGTCTTCTTCTATCTGCGCCATCTAATCTCCTAAACTATAATTTCTGCACAGTTATATTGCATTCTTTTTCGATATTGCCATCGCCATTGCCCAATATCTCTGCACCCCCAGGCACTGCCACGACCTCCATCCGGTGAAACTCGTCGCATGCGCACAGAACGCTTTGCTCAGGATGAGTCCCGGGAACAATTCGGCAGTCGAGCCTTGTCCGGGAACCGATGGATACGACAGTTTTCAAGCGAGCCGAAGCTGGGTGGCCTTTTGGGAGCACTATCAAGGGCGCGCCCAGCTCTCGGAGCTGATAAATGGTACAGGCAAGGCCGCGCATAACCCTCTCGCCCACATCCCAGGAGGATGCTACCATCAGATCCTCAGGCTCAGTGAAGAGAACAGTCTCCTCAGAATCGGTCTCCAGATAGAAAAAAGCGCCTTTTGTCTTGGCTATGGCTACAGTGCCCTCTCGCCCACTCAAATAGGCGATCTCGTCCTCATGGATGGATATATGCATGACCTTCAGATCGCCTTGACGTTCCTGGATTTGCAGGATGGACACATAGGCCTTCTGCCCATGCCCTTGAACTGATTCTTGCAGTCCTGACATTCATAATCTTTGGCTACCAGGGATTCGATATCCCCAATGTCCGGTCCTCCTCCAACGGTGCACATCTCGCTTTCACCTCCACTTCCCTTATGGCACTTTTGCATATATAAAAACGGCGGAAAAACGGGTAACTTCCTCCCCGGCCTAAAGACCGGGGCTTCCTACTTCTAAGATCTGACGCTTACCCGAAAGTGATTTCGGGCCGGAGGTCAGATCTCCATAGGCTCCAGCCTGAGACCGCAGACAGGGCACACATGAACCCGTTCAGAGAGATCTTTGGCAACGAGTATTCCACGGCCGGAACACATTTGAGATGTGTTTCTCGGGTCAACGAATACAACGCTTTTGCCAGCTCTTTCAGCCTTGCTCTGCGTTAACTGTATCAGTTTTCCCCAGGAAACGTCCTGAATATGCTTTGCTTGATTATGGTGATTCAGGAACTCCTCGCGAAGGTTGGTCACACGCTTGCCTGTTGATTGGTTGGGTAGATTCGAAACTTGTAGGCGGTCTTCATGAGCTAGAAGTCAGTCGGCGCTGAAGGTATTTATATCTGAACTGTGCAGGGCGAAAGTGATCGGGGAGGGGCTCTACATCCCCGGCCTGAAGTCCGGAGTCTTCGCCCCCCTCCATTCCCATCGAGATAAAGATTTGCAGCTGGTTTTTCTGATGGGATGGCGATATCTGAGGGAGGATAGCGATTCTCTTCATAACTCTAACTTTTCTTTGTTGTAGAATTAAATCTTAGTGTTATTATTTTATTCTTAA
>JAJRAX010000008.1 GCA_028679775.1 Methanothrix sp.
CGTCCCTCTATAAACATCTTTATGGCTCGCGGGTAGGCCCGGTACTCAGCCCTCTGAATCCTGGCTTTAAGGCTCTCGTGGGTGTCGTCTTCCCGGATGGGCACCGGCCTCTGGTAGACTATTGGGCCGTGGTCCACGTCTTCGTCAACTACGTGAATGGTCGTCCCGGTCCATTTCACACCGTACTCCAGAGCCTGAGAGAATGCATCCATCCCTCGAAACGATGGCAGAAGCGCGGGGTGAATATTTAAAATCCGATCCTTGTAATGGCGAACAAACTGCGGCGACAAGATCCTCATGTAGCCTGATAAAATCACCAGCTCTACTCCGGAAGCATCGAGAATATCAGTCAATTTTTGGTCGTACTCCTCTCGGCTGATGCCGTGTGGATCGATATACTGTCCTGAAACCGCAAACTCTCTGGCAATCCTGAGTGCTCCCGCATCCGGCTGATCTGCAAGAACTGTCTTTACCTGGCCGGGCAGCCTGCCACTCCTTTCTTCTTGCAGAATGTAGCGCAGGTTCTCTCCCCTGCCAGATGATATGACTCCCAGTGTGGCTGTCAATTGAACAATTCACCTGCCTAATAATATCTCAATTGCGGAAACGTTGGTCTCTCCGCGGTCAGTGTTTAGAACCTCGGTGGATATGGATATGCCCTTTACGGTGACATCCTGCAAAAAGCGGGACCTGGAAACCTCTGCAACATCCACTGCCCGGGAGATGGCCCGACCTCTGGCCATTATCTTGATATCCTTGGCGCCGTTGTTGAACTGTGTAACCACCGCCAGCACATAGTTCATCAAAGGCTTATTGCCGACGAAGACGACATCCTCTTGTCCCATTGGGTTATCACCTTGAAAATAAATATAGCTATATCCTAGATAAAGTTGCTGATGATTAAAGGTACCTTCCCCGTGCCTTGATCTCTTTGACCCTCTGAAGTACTGCCTCCGCAGCAGGGTAGGTCTGGGTGTACCCGGCAATGAAGGCCTCTATCAGCTCCTCCGGATGGTCGTGAGTGCTCTCCAGTGTCTGGAAGTAAACATGCACATCCACCCCCTGAGCCTCTACAGTCTTCTCATAAAATGACAGTCCAAAGTCTATGAGGCATATCTTGCCATAGGACAGGATCATGTTGGAGGTAGTCAGGTCCCCGTGAATGATCCCGCCCAGGTGCAGCCTTCCTACCGTTTCCCCAACCATCCTGGAAAGATCCTGGTTGATGATGTCCTTGATCTTCTCGCCCTCAATCTTCTCCATCTTCAGCTCAAAGCGGGATATGTCGCAGATGATGGGCGTAAGAACCCCTAGCTTCCTGGCCTCAGATGTGATCCTCGCCTCTCGCAAAGTCCTCTCCTGTCGAATCCGCAGGTCGAGAGCAGGCTGGCGGTAGCTCTTGGCCAGCCGTAGCTTTTTGACAGTTCCGCCCTCAAGTGTGATTACTGCTTCTGCGCCTCTGCCTATCTCCATAATTCCTCTCTTCTCTTCCAGGCCTCGACCAGACCGATGCAGCCCGTAATCATCATGTCTCCGCCGGGGGATGCCGCCATTGCTCCCTTGATGGCATCGCTTGCCAAAAACGCTTGTCTTCTCGGGCCGGTGACAATGATCCTCTCGATCTTGCCGGGAACGCTGTCGATATATGCGCCATGACCTCCATCCTCGAAGACCTCACTGTTCTTAATGGTTCCGTCGCCTAGCTGATTGACAAATCCTCGCAGCTTTTCGCTGGAAAGCTCTCCCGTGTGATGCTCGAATATGCCAGTGATCCGGCCAAAAGCGAGCACTGCAGCCACGGTGTGTCCGTTTCCGAAGTTGATGATAATAGTAGGTCTGTCGTCTTTCAGATCCTGGGCTGCGCCAAAGATCGCTGCCGGGCCGGTGTCCATGAGAAGTGGTCTGTATCCTGCATCCACCAGGACATCTCTAACAGCCTTCATCCTGGTCATGTTCTCAGGCGGCTCATGGAAAGCAAATGTCATAAGGCTCCCACCAGAACGAATGGCCTTGGCCAGATGCTCGAACCGAACCAGGCGGTTTGACCTCTCTGGAGAGAAGCCATGATCCTGAACTGCCACTGCCAGATCCTTTGGCAGATCTATATCAAATATGGAAAAGGCCTGGGTCAGAGCCGGCAGGTCGATGTCTCCCGTCTCAATGATCTCGACGTTATCGGGCACCTCTTCCTGTATCGCGATGCCTAAGGCGGCCACGCGCTCAAGGTTATCGTTTATGGTTGCTGCGGCTTTCGCAGTGGCAAAAACCTTCAGTCCTGCAGCCAGATGCCATCTTACCGCGGCGGTACAGGCCCCGCCTCCCATAGTCGGACCAGTGAGATAGATATCCCTGCCCTTCATCCTGGCCCGGTTGATCCTATCTCCTACCAGCACGGTTTGACTTGGCAAAACCATCTTGGTCGAGCCTTCAAGTGGTACCTCTTCGTCATAAAGCAAAATGTCCTGGGTGCCTGCTCCCACATCAATTGCTAATAGAGACATGTTTCCTCCAACTCACTGCATCATCCTTGATCTCATCAGCATTTACATTTGCGGGGAAAATTTTATCCTGATCCCTGACAAGCATATACCATGATAATAGATGTAGTGATCGCGAGCACATCCCGCTTTCAAAGGTACGGTTCGGTGGGACATCCGGAGGAAGCGGATGATCTATCCGGCAAGGTGATTTTGGAGCGAATCAAGGCATCGGGACATATCGCCCGTTACTCTCTCTTCCCGGATGGATTGGGTCTTCGGGAGGTGGTAGAGAAAAGCGATGCAGATGTTGTTGTTATCTGTGGCGGTACAGGTCTCACTCCTCTGGACCTAACACTTGAGGCAGTCGAGCCGCTTTTCGAAAAAACGCTTCCCGGATTTGGCGAGATATTTCGCTATAAAAGCCTGGAAGAGGTAGGCACTCGCGCCATGCTCACAAGGGCCGCAGCCGGGGTCTATCATGGCCGGGCGGTCTTCTGTCTGCCAGGGTCGCCGGGAGCAGCACGACTGGGCATCGATCTCATCCTGACAGAAATCAATCACATTATTGGGCACATCCGGGAATAAATGCAAAAATAATATTAATTGCATTAAATCTTATTGGGCCGCAGTAACCTTTTATATGATTAGCACTCTGATAAGGATATAGAGCTATTAGGGAGAAGATTGGCCAATGGAGACAGAGATTGCCGTGCGAGAAATCATGACCCGGCCGGTCATAACAGCCGATGCCGACCTTGACATTCTAAGCGCTGCCAAGAAGATGGGCTCTGCCAACGTGGGCAGTCTGATAATAGTATCCGGCGACATGCCCTCCGGCATCTTGACGGAAAGGGATCTGGTAAAGAAGGTCATTGCCCTGGGAATAGATCCCAGAACCATCAAGGCAGCAGAGGTTATGAGCGCACCAGTGGTCTCCATTGAACCTGAGGCCAGTCTACGCGAGGCTGCAGCTGTGATGCTTCGCTCCGGAGTCAAGCGGCTGCCCGTGACATCCAAAGGGCGGCTCGTGGGAATCATTACCGATACCGATCTAGTATCAGGATCCTCCCTTGGCTTGAGTGATATTTTGAGCGATCTGCTGGAGATGCACCGGGAGAGCATTCATTTCGAACAGCCCCGGGGGGTGGTGCGTGGAATCTGTGAGGTTTGCGGTCAGCTCTCAGATACCCTGGAGAGCGTTAATGGAGAGCTGCTCTGTTGGAGCTGCAGGGACGGAAACAGGTAGTACCTCATCATTTGCTGGACAGCAGGGGAATTGCTATGTTAGTCGAAGATATTATGTCCAGAGATCCTCTATATGTGGAGGATTCTACATTTCTCACCAAAGCGCGTCAGATGATTCGTGACAACCATGTGCGCGGACTGCCAGTAGTGAATAGCAAAGGCGCAGTTCTCGGAATCGTAACCAACCAGGATATGCTGCGCGTGACCTCGACCAAGTCCAATGTGACTATATCGGGCTACGTGGTGCCGGTTCCAACTGTAACGGGACAGATGGATATTCTTGATGCTGCAAGGCTCATGCTCAAGGAAAAAATGACTCTGTTTCCTGTGGTCGAGTCTGAGATGAAGCCCAAGCTAGTGGGCGTTGTCAGTCTCTTGGACGTGTTTATGAACATCGATTTGGGGGTCGTGCCTGAAAAGCCGGTATCAGAAATCATGACCACCAAAGTTGTAACCACTCGCCCGGATGATCCAATAACCAAGATCTGGGATCTGATGGTCGAGAAAGACTTTACAGGCCTTCCTGTGGTCAAGGACGGCAAACTCATCGGAATGATCACCAGATTTGATATGCTGAAAGGCTCCGCCAGGATCGGCAAGGAGGGCGAGAGACGGTCAGTGGATTCGATGCAGATGCCTGTAGAGAAATTCATGAGCTCACCCTTGTTCAGCGTAAAGCCGGATGATAGCGTAAGGAAAGCCAC
>JAJRAX010000343.1 GCA_028679775.1 Methanothrix sp.
CACGGCCTACGCCGATGCCACCGCGGTGAAGCAGGAGATCGAGGTGCAGGAAATGATCCTCGCCGGTGAGACCGACAACGCCACCCGCGCCCGCATCGGCCTGCAACTTGCCCGGTTGCTCGGCCCCTGCGGCCGGCACGCCCGCGTCGTGGAACTTCTCGCCCCTTTGCTCGACGACAGCGGTACGCTACGTTGTGAGCTCCAACTGGAGCTCGGCCATAGCCTCTGCCGCCTGCATCGATCGAGCCCAGCCTCGGCCGAGTTCCGGCGCGGCCAAGATCTGCTCCGCGAAGTCGCCACTCACTGCACAGAAACCGACTTCACCGCGGTGCCGGATCTGCGCAAACGCCGCAGCATCCACGCCCGCGCCCTCTCACGGCTCGCGTTGTCGTGGGAGTCCGTGCGCCACCGGGAGGCCGAGGCCGTCCGAACCTACGGCGAAGCGCTCAACCTCGAGCCCGACAATCCATACCACCTCGCAAGCCTGGTCGGCTACAGCCTCCACCTCAACAAGGCCGCGCCGCTCGACAGCCTCCAGCCTTCCTTGGAGCGCGCGCTCGACACATGCCGAGAGCAGGCGAAGGCCGGCACGGAATTGCCTTTCGCCTTCTTCACAGCCGGCCGCCTCGCGCTGCTCCTTGGCCGGGTGAAGAGTACCCTCGGCCGCGACCCTGACGCGCAGCACTGGAACAACCAGGCCCTGGGCTGGTATGCGCTCGGACTCCGCCACCAGGCGGTCGGCGACTCCTGTTTCACCGACGAGGTGATCGACGACGAACTCAACTGGATCCGCCAGACCTACTCGGGAGACCCGATCCCGCCGCAAGGCCACCTTCTGGTCGAACGGCTCATCGAGTTGTCCCGGTCGTTCGCCTCCTCGCCAGCTCCCGCTGGCACCGGCAGCCGGCCGACCACGGGGCCCGGCGTGCTCATCGTCGCCGGCTGCGCCGCAAGCCTGTCTTTGGCAGAGCGCGACGAGAAAATTTTCCCTCTGCTGGAAGCGGCGCTCGCCGAATTCGAGGGGCAAGTCATCTCCGGTGGCACGACTGCCGGTGTGCCCGGTTGCGTGGGCGAGATCACCGCGAAACTCCGCAGCACCGGAGCTCGCCGCTTCGAACTCGTCGGCTACATCCCCGCATCCCTTCCCGAACTCGCCACCAAGGACACCCGCTACGACCGTCACGTCGCAGCCCCAGGCGACATAAATTTCACCGCCGGGCAGATCCTCAAGACTTGGGAGGATCTCCTCGCCACCGGGATTGTCCCGGCCAACGTGCAGCTGCTCGGCTTCGGTGGCGATCCGCTCACCACCGTCGAGTACCGGGTGGCCCTCGCACTCGGCGCTACTGTGGGCGTCGTCCTCGGCACCTGCGGCTCAGCCGATGCGATCCTCGAAGATCCCTTATGGAAGGGATTCCACACGTTGCTCGCGCTTCCGCCCGATAAGACCTCGCTCCGGGCCTTCGTCGCCAAAGCTCCCGCGTCCTTTTCCCCCGAAACGCTGGAAACGATGGGTCGCCAATTCCACGCCCGGTACGTCGCCACCAGCCCCGGGAAGCTGCCCGATAACATGCGCCCGTGGGATGGCGGAAAAGACGGCCTCAGCGACACCTTCAAGAAGGCCAACATCGAGCAAGCCCGCCATGCAGTTGCCATCCTACAGGCCTGCAACTTCGAGGTCCGAGCCGTCACCCCCGGCGTCCAGTCTCTGTCGGCGCCCTCCTTCACACCCGAAGAACTCGAAATACTGTCTGAACTCGAACACGGCCGTTGGAACATCGAGCGCCTTCGCAGCGGCTGGCGTCCCGGCACGAAACGCGACGACACCGCAAAGATCCACGACTGCCTCGTCGCCTGGGACAAGTTGCCCGAGTCCATCAAGGACTACGACCGCGACGCCGTGAAGGCCTTCCCTGAAATCCTCGCCAACGCCGGTTTCGAAATTGTGAGGAAGGGCGAAGGGCGACATCCGGAAACCCCGAAATGAAAAGCACAGCATCCGCGATGCAGTCTTGATTCCATCAAGCCGTGCCATTGCAGCAAATGATCGCTCATACCCCTGTTCAAGATCGGCCTTCCACGCCCGGACCTTTTCCAATGCCACAAGGGTAGGATGTGTTCGGCACTTTACTGGCACGGCATGCCAGTCGCGTTCGTACCGAGCGTAGCTAGAGCATCCATTGCCCTAAGCCCTGCCGAAATACATCACAGTCCACGCATCCGGAATATTAA
>JAJRAX010000117.1 GCA_028679775.1 Methanothrix sp.
GCTGCTCTTAGGCCATAACTACGTTGAGGAGACTGAGGACGGACGTGTCACCAACGGCTTTGAGACAGGCGTTGGCCCGGCGGCAGCCACCTACGGAGGAATGGCTATTACCGGCGACGAGCTGGCTCTCGTCTACCGCCACAATTTTGCTGCGGGAATGAACGTCTTTGTGACAATTCCCCCAACTGTCGTCTCATCTGCCGGGCGGGCGGAGTTCGACTTGCTCATGAACCGGGCAAGGAACCTTGACTATCAGGATCGAGAGCTCAAGGCCTATCTGTTCCTCATGGATCTCATCCCGGCTTTGGAGAGAGGAGACCTGAAAAAGATCGGAGAGACAATCTGGGAGATAGAGTTTCGAGGCTCGAAGAGGGCAGAGGTCGAGCACCACGGCTTTGAGATCTACCGAAACATGAGCTTCCTGCGAGAGAGCGGACTCGAGTTCGTCGGCATGAGTTCAGTCGGGCCGTCGATTGCAATAGTGACAGACCGGCGCCGGGAGGATATCGCTAGGCTGATTGAGCCACTGGGACTAAAGATCGCCATTGAGACCAGGGTCGATAATGCAGGATTGCGAATAGAGTACGGGTGACTCCTTAGACTACAGAATTCCTAAGTACTCCGATTCCCTCGATCTCCACCTCGACCTCATCTCCTTTTTGCATCGATCCGACTCCAGGAGGCGTGCCTGTGGCAATTACGTCTCCGGGCAGAAGAGTCATGACGCCGCTGATAAACTCCAGCAGTCTAGGCACATCAAAAATAAGGTCAGATGTGTTGGAATCCTGCACAACCCTTCCGTTGAGGCGGGTCTTGATATCCACATCAAATGGATCGATCTTGGCGATCCACGGGCCGAAGGGCGCAAATGTATCGAAGCTTTTAGCGCGCGTCCACTGGCCATCCTTCTTCTGCAGGTCGCGAGCAGTCACATCGTTGAAACAGGTGTATCCCAGGATGTACTTATCCGCCTCTTCAGCAGACACGCTCTTGCAGCGTTTTCCAATGACCACAGCAAGCTCTCCCTCGTAGTCGAGCTGATGGCTGTTGGCGGGATAGACTATCTGGCCACCTGGAGCCAAGACGGACGAAGGCGGCTTCATGAAGAGAATGGGCTCATCCGGAAGCGCCATTCCGAGCTCATGAGCATGCTTGATATAATTGAGCCCCACGCAGACGATTTTGCTCGGATTGCAGGGCGGCAGTATTGTCACGTCCTCAGGTTTCAGAACTTCTCCACCTGAGATTATGCCATTCTCAACGCTGTACGATCCTCCTCGGACGATGCCATCTCGCATGAATCTGACTATCACTTCTTCAACCCCGGCAAGGCCCCTTGGCTCCGGACGGGCCTCTTTTGTATCTTCCAAACTCGCTATCCAGCAGACGATCGGCCAATAGCACAGGCCCCTCCACGCAGACCCTCACGCCATCCGGGTCCAGGCAGCAGGATCCGCAGATGCCAGCTGCGCATTTAAAGTAACGGTTGATGCAGGCCTGGGTCTTTGCCGCGTGCTCAGCGGTCCTGGATATAATGTCGCTCATCATCATTTCTGGACCGCAGAGATAGATCTGATCGTAATCAAATAGATTCAGTTCCTTTAGTCCTGCAGAAGCGTGGCCTTTTATGCCGTAAGAGCCGTCGTCTGTGGTGATGATGGTCTCTCCCAGACCCTCAAGCCTGTCCTGGAAGATCATATCATCTCTGGAGCGAAATCCGAGCAGCGAGGTTACACTTATGTCTGCTTTTTTAGCCACTTCTGCCAGAAACGCAAGCGGAGCAGTTCCGACTCCTCCGCCTATGAGCAAGATTTTGTTGCCCTTTAATGCGAAGCCGTTTCCGAGAGGCCCGCGCAGCCCGACCTCGCTTCCCGCACCCATTCGAAATATGGCCTGGGTGGCGACGCCTACAGACTGCACAGTTATGGTATCCTGACCCGAGAAGCTCATTGGAATCTCGTCTACGCCCCTGATCCAGAGCATTAGGTACTGTCCTGGTGCGGGGTTGAGGTTTCTGTCCAGCCGATAAGTCCTGATGAGCGGTGTCTCTGAACGCACCTCTTCTATGATGCAGTTGATTGGTTTCATTGAGATCTCCTCCCGGCCAGACCGCACAGATCCTCCAGGGTCATTGATTTCCTCTCAAGGTAACGGCTGATGCCACATGTGATCTCCTCGAAGATCCCGTATCCGCCCAGAAGTGCTGTTCCAACCTGAACCGCCTGGGCTCCGGCCATGATCATCTCAACCGCATCCTCCCAGGAAGAGATTCCGCCAACGCCTATCACCGGAATCTCAAGGCGTCCCGCTAGCTCATAGACGCATCGGACAGCTACGGGTTTAATTGCCTGGCCGGAGAGTCCACCGTAGCGGTTGCCGAGCATTGGGTAGCCGGTCTCGATGTCAATGGCCATGGCCTTGAGGGTGTTTATGGCGACCACTGCATCGGCACCCCCGCGTTGCGCAGCCAGGCCAAGCTCCAGGATGTCGGCAGTGTTTGGCGTCAGCTTGACCCAGACAGGCACGTCTGCTGCGGCCTTCACGGCTCCGGTGACCGATTCGACCAGATCGGGGTAGCGGCCAAGCTCACTGCCATATTTCTCTGCGTGTGGACATGAGAGGTTCAGCTCGAAGGCGTCGGCCTTTAAAACGCGGGCGATCTGAGCGAACTCCGTAGCAGAGGATCCAAAGATGCTGGCGATAACCGGCACGCCTGCCGATCGAGCAGTCTTTATCTCTTGCTGAAAATCGCGGTAGGAGGGGTTCGGCAGGCCCATGGCGTTTAACAGTCCGCATTTGACATGGACAATTGTGGGGCCTGGGTGGCCCTCTCGCGGAACTGAACCCACCGATTTGGTGACCACACCGCCCGCACCGGCGAGCGCTGCTCGGCGGAGAGAGGCTCCTGTGGTCCCCAGGATCCCTGCCGCCAGCAGGACAGGATTTTTCAGATCCAGCCCCCCGGCATGAATGGAAAGAGATGGCATAAGACGAACGATCGTCATGACAAGATAAAAGCCTTTTTCATGATATTGCACCTACTTATGGTACGGCTCACCATGCATTATGCGAAAACCTCTGTAGATCTGCTCCAGAAGAATTACCCTCATCATCTGATGGGGAAATGTCATCTTAGAGAACGATAGAGACATCTCTGCCCTCTCCAAGACCTCCGGGGCGAGTCCGAGCGGGCCGCCGATCACAAAGGCCAGCTCTGTTCGTCCATCGAGAACCATCCTGTTCAGCCATTCTCCGATCTGGGGTGAGTCGAGGCTTTTTCCCAGCCTGTCTAAAGCCACAACAGGGCCGCTGTGCCCCTTCAGCCTCTCGATAATGGCTCGTCTCTCCTCCTGCATGGCCTTTCCTTCTTCTGCAGGGGAGGCCAGCTCCTTGATGCGGGCCTCGGCCACTTCCAGGATCTCCAGGCGGGCATAAGGACGAAGCCGTCGGACGAAATCTGCGGCAGCATCCTGCCAGTATCTCTCCCGCAGTCTGCCTACTGCTACGATGCGAACTATCAGCGCCCGGCCTCCACCTTATCCAGATAGAGCTGACCTGTGGAGGTAGCCCTCCAGTCACCTTCATATCTCTCGATCACCAGGGCCTTCTCAAGCATTGCGAGATGGTACGCCGCGAGAGTGCTGCTGATGCCAAGCTCCCGCTCGATCTGATCAGTGCTTTTTATGCCGCTAGCGATGATCCTGAGAATCCTTCGCCGCAGCGGCAGCTGCAGGACCTCGAGGGCGAAGCGATGGCCTTCGGCACCTTCCCACATCTTGGCGGAATCATTCTCATTGGTTGTCATCTAAGTTAAACCGATTGGACTGAGGATTACAAGCAGACTCAACCCTGGTTCTCTCCATTTATCTCGCAGGCTTCGCTGCCTATCTCGCAGACCCGGCAGATCTCCCGTTCCTCGTCCAGGTGGCGGGTAGCAGTGGCCAGTACGCTCGCAGATGCCAGGTTTCCTGCCAAAAATACAGCGGCAGCAATCTGGTCATCCGGAATGCCCATATTGGTGGCTATCCGAATGTGCAGTTTCAGGCAGTGGCTGCACCTCATCGCTGCAGACACGGCAACTGATATCAGCTCGATGGTCTTTGCATCCAAACCCGAGCTTCTCTGAATGGCATTGTTATGCAACACCTTGGTGATGAGGATCTCAGGATTGTCCTGCATGAATTGAAAAACATAAGGAATTTCCCCATAAGCATCCTCCACCGATTTCAGGATATCTCTTGCAGCCTTCTCCTTTCCCTTGACTAAAATGGCGTCCAGCTCATTCTCGAAGCTCATGATGGTATTTCCTCCGGCCTGCCCAATCGAGCCGATACATCTTGTTCTGAGATCGCCCGGGTTTAGAAGACAAACCCTGTCTCAGACGCAGGCAATATCCTCACAAGTATATAGTCTTTCATGCGCGACGGCCTGATGGTCGCAATCTCACCGAGCTTTACCCCTTCGTCGAAGCTCACGGAACTGACCGCATCCTTGTAGGCCTCAAAGGGAAGCTTGACGCGCACTCCGTTGAGATTGAGGGCTATCGGCAACGGCGAATAGGAAAACATCACGTCAGGAACCTGCTCTCGAACAGCATCCATTACACGGGGAGGCGATGTGGTGAGCGGGTCCTTGGCAATGGTGGTTCTGGTTTTGTCCAGAGCTCTGCCTATGGATTCCACTATTCGGTCCAAAGTTCCAATCTCTGTTGCCTTCCTGGCCCTGTGAGCCACTCTGCCAATCGCGGGCACATACTCAAAGGCATAAGGAAGCTCACTAGCCTCGATCTGCGGCCCGCCCGTGACCACCACGGGAACAGTGATGTTCCGGTAAAGGCCCTCCTTCTTCTTAATGCACTCCTGGAAGTTGCCGAAGATGAATACTGCAGCATCATGCTCATTTATGAGGGCAGTCTCATACTCATTGATCTGGGCGATCTCCCGGCCTACACCTCTGGCCAGTCCCATCATGTTCGTCTTTGAGCCATGCCTTCTCAGGTACTCGGCTATATCGCAGGCCGTGTGTGGCAGATGGTGAATGGCAAGAGTCGGCGTAACCACCGCAACCTCAGTTCCGGCCAGGGGCGCTCGCACCAGCTCTCCACGCAGCTCCTTTGACAGATCCTCAAGAGCGGCCTTGTCCTCAGATGGAACCAATATCAAAAGAATGATCTCGCTTTGCGTCACATTCTTTTGCAGGATATAGCCGCCCAGGTCTTCAACCAGCTCCACGACCAGGTCGTGCTTGTACAATCCACCGGTGAACATCACAGGCTCAAGCATTCTCCATCTCCCGGATCTTTTTCTTGATCTCTGATAAGATTTCTGGCGTCAAGCTCTCCTCGGCGGCAACGAACAGGAAGCTGTCTTTGGTCATCTCGTTCCTCCTGTTCCGGAAGCCCTCTGGAGCCACTCTCACCAGGGCATCCGTCAGGTCCTGAAGGAACTCCGCCTCGAGGTCGGCCACTACTATTTCGGATGGCGAAGTATCAGAAGCGATGATCAGCATATCCCTGGCAGGCTGCTCGACCCTCTCTCTTCCATAATGCTCCCATAGAGCCCGGAGCAGATCGGCCATGTGCTCCTCATCGTTTATCTTGATCTGGTATCCTCCAGATACCCGCATCACATCGCCTACATCCTTGGCTGTAAGCGGCGGAATTCCTGAACGAAGAAGTCCGTAGACGGCAAAGAAAGGCTTTAGGATATCGATATAAACATAAAGCCTGCCGATCGACCTGATGAGGCCGAGGTCCTGTAAGATGTCCATGATGAGTTCCCGGTACTTCTTAGCCCCGTACTCCTCCTGGCCCGTGACCTCAATCTTGAAGACCTCCATTGGGTCCATCTCAGTCCTCCAGCAGCCCCGAGACGAGCAGCGCTGCGCCTACCGCACCGATGTACTGTGCGTACTTTGGAACGATGACCTTGACCTGGAGAAGCTCTTCCATGGCTTTCGGCAGCCCTTCAATTAGAGAGGTTCCGCCAACCATGATCACCGGCTCCTTGACCTCCACCTCTTGAAGCTGCTGCTCGTAGACCTGTTCGGCCACCGAATGGCAAGCAGCCATGGCCACGTCTTCCGGTTTGCAGCCTAATGAAAGGCTATTGACCAGACTTTGTGTTCCGAAGACATAGCAGTAGCTGTTCATGGCTACGTTTCGGTAGTCACCTTTGAGAGCCAGCTTTCCGAGTTCAGTGATGTCGATGCCCAACCGCCGGGCTGCCAGCTCCAGGAACCTTCCCGAGGCACCTGCGCAGATTCCGCCCATGGTAAAGCCTCCTGGAATTCCGTCCTGAACCGAGATGGCCTTATTGTCCATGCCGCCAATATCAATAACCGTAGCCGAACCCTTCTGACAGTCCGCCAGGAAGACAGCTCCCTTGGAGTTGACTGTGATCTCCTCCTGAATCAGCTTGGCATTGATGTGCTTTCCAACCAAAAAGCGACCGTACCCAGTCACACCGATGCCTGCAATCTCCTCTTTGGCAACGCCCGCCATCTTCAGGGCACCTTCGAAGGCATCCTCGGCGCTCTTCAGGACTTCAGTAGTTGGAACCCAACCGGTGCCGATCACTGCATTGTCCCTCATCACTACCGATTTAGTGGTGGTGGACCCGGA
The DNA here is from genome assembly GCA_028679775.1 of Methanothrix sp. Classification (GTDB taxonomy): domain Archaea; phylum Halobacteriota; class Methanosarcinia; order Methanotrichales; family Methanotrichaceae; genus Methanothrix. The sequence goes on from JAJRAX010000117.1 coordinate 6,623, forward strand.
ATCGATTCCTGCAGTGAGGCCCGTCTGCTTTTCTCTGGCGAGAAGACCCCGGAACTTGACTGTGGTCACAAGCGCCTCCATTCTGGTGAGAAGCGTCTCGGCAGTGGTCCTCTCTGTGAACGAGTAGCTCAAGACTGGAATCTTGGAGTGCTCATGAATAAACTTTCGAATCTCTGAACGGATGATGGCAGCCTCAGCGCATCTGAAGCATGTCATGACTATTACGGCATCGGCAAGATCTGGATTCTGGACTATTCTTACCGCGCGGGCCATGGCAAGGTTGAGGTCTCCTGAAGACACAGATACGCCAAAGGTATTCTCGACATTGAGAATATCTTCTAGCGAGACCTCCGGATAGACCAGCTTTGCCCCCACAGTCTCAGCAGCGCGTTCGATCTCCTTTTGGATGCCACTGTACTCAGAACCGCAGGAGAGCTGAGCAATGCGAATCACTTCAAACCCCCCAGAAATGCCTTGATCTTCTGAACAAAGACCTTGGCCTCAGCATCGTTTGTGGGATAGGATAGATCCAGCACCGGAACGCCTTTGGTCCTGATCAAGAGCCTCACCAGCTCGTTGGTTCGAGAGCAGCCTGAACAACCGGTCAGCCATCCGGGATCTTCCACGATGATGGCCGCTTCTGACTCCTCGATGATTGGTCCGATCAAAGACATCCGGCCCCGGACACCAGATGGAACATCCACTGCCGCGTAGCGCAACCCCTTCTTGGGCCCCTCGGGAGTGACATTCAAAGGCGGAGACTGAATGTTGTTGGCTGTAACTAGGTTACGAACCGCTTCCGGAACTACAAGCGCCTTGTGGCCCATCCTCTCCACAAGGTCTGAGAGTATCATGCTGGTGGGAGGATAAACGATAACTTTTGCCATTGATTTACCTCAGGATAAATCCTCTTTTATTATCTCTTCCAGCCTTCCGATGGGAAGAGGTCTCTTCTTTTCTGGAACGACCGGGATATCGCCCTCCCAGGCCAATGCCCTGGAGATCATGGGCAGAATCTTCGATTCCGACTCGATCATGTAAAATCCGGGCCTGGCACCCCCCCCTCTGCGACCGCGGCAGCGCCTGGGGTCTCCAGGAGGAAATCCCCGGTCTTTTATGAATATGCCGACGGGATCAAGAGCACGGATCTCTTTGACGAGAGCATTGATCACGTCCTCTTCGCCATTTATCACGACACCAAAGCAGGTCTCCTTGACGACAACATCGTACTTCGAGCCGTAGATCTTCATGGCTATGTCCGAGGGAAGGATATTCGACTCTGAGGACGTTATCACATACTTTGTGATCAGCATCATCGCACCTCCTTGATGAAAATCGTCTCCCCTTCTGCCACATCCTTCAGCTTCTCAGGTTCGAGCACCCGGCCGATGAGATTAGTGGCCTCGAACTTCTCGCCCGATGGACCGTAGCGCCGATCCTCAGCAGTCTTTACTCCGACCATTCCTACCTTCTTAGATACCTGGTTGGAGACGGCTATTGATCCGGCAGGGACGGGGCCGGTCGGCTTGTTTTCGGGGAGCAGCTCCTTGTAGCTCAACGCATCGATCTCTGGCTTGAATAGCAGAGTATTCTCGTAGACAAAATAGACTGGCAGAGGGCCAACAGGCCTCTCCTTGAGCCCGGTGACATGCCGGAAGTAATCAAGTGTCTTGGGAGCCAGGTCGCTATAGAGCTTGACTGCCACCAGCCGGCTGGAGGGCACGGCATGAAGGGTCACTGTCTTGCCCTTCAAGATGGCCATGGTTGCTCCGGGCTCTTGCCTGACCACCACGGCATCCTCGCCTTGGTAGCCGGTCACTTCAGTCGCTATCCCCATGGACTGCATCTGTTTAACTGCGTCCTTCAGGATGCTGCCCATGAGCATGATGCGCTCCGGCTTCACATTGATCGTTATCGACTGGCCGGGACCTGCCAGCTTGATCATATCCATTCCAGAGGTAATCCTGGCTACTATTGAGTGGCTGGGATTCGAGGTCCTGTCCTGCTTGTAAACGAATATCCTGCCCAGACCCCTCCCGCTGGTCCTTACAGTTACAGCTCCTTCCAGGCGGGGTTCTCTATGCTCGAAGATCACCGGCTCTTTCAGAAGCAGGTCTGACGAGACATAAGAGCTGGAGACTGAATCGACCTTGAGGGTTCCGTCCCGGGTCACGGCCAAGAAGAACTCGGCCCCTAGAGGTGAGTCCTCCTGAAGCTGTGCTTGCACTGTCGTAAAGATCTCCATCCCATCTACCAGCAGCATGGTCAGATCCTGGGTTGCCTGTTTCTCGGTGATGTCCTGCCATTCCACAATGGGCTCGATGCCCTCGATCCTGTCGCCAGCCTGCAATCGGTCTAATGTGTTCTTTCCGCCCACGATGTGACCGAGCACGCCACCGTCTTTGGGTGTTCCATAAGCTGCTGTATGCCTCCTTCTTACAAAAATGATCTGAGTGTTCTCTTTATCAAATCCAGCTGCGCCAAGAACAACTTCCCAGCGACTATATTCTCTGGCGTCACGTGAAAAAGAGATTTGAGAGACAAAAGGCCCGAAGGCAACGCCGTCTGCCGAGGCCCACCTTACGGCACAACCGGAAATCCGGTCTATGCTCTCATGCCAGATCTTTTGGAGATCATTGTCTAATAGCTCGATTCTCAACTTGCCCTTGGTGGTGAGCAGCCAATAGGAGTTGGTCTGGCTCGACTTTTCGCCGCGACCTTTGACCACTCCTACTATTGCCCCTGGCGCAGGATTGGCACCGCATTTGCTCAGGGCGTCGGCAAGCTTTGCGCCGGGAAATAGCTCGATCTCTCTGCCATCAACGAAGACTCTCAAATTAACTCCCCAGCATCTCCTTCTCTTCCTCTTCTGTGATCTTGGCCAAGACCTCGCTGGGAATGCCTGTGAAGATCGCCTGTCCATTTCTCATTAGCATCGCTCGGTCGCAAACGTTTTTCACGAAATCCATATCGTGGCTGACGATGACGAACGTTTCTCCAAGCTCCTGACGGGCGTTTAAGATGGACTTTGTAACCTCGATCTTGGTAATGGCGTCCATTGTCCCTGTAGGCTCATCCAGGATCACTATTCTCGGCTCCTTTATCAGCACCTGCGCCATTGCCACGCGATGTCTTTCTCCCTCGGAGAGCTCGTCGGGCATCTTTGTCAATACTGCCTCAGCCTGCTCTTCTGAGAATCCCACCGTCTCCAGGGTGTGAATGGCCTTTCTCTCGGCCAGCTCGAAGGGCAGAGAGAGGCCGATGGCCTCGGTCAGGTTCTCTATGACGCTTCGGGATGGGTAAAGGGTGTACTCCTGGTGGAGGATGCCGATGTACTTGGTAGCCCTGCCGCGACCATTAGAGCCGAGCACAGTCATGTCCACCCAGTCGTCTCCTACCCTCACCGAAATGCTGCCGCCGGTAGGCGTGATGATGCCGCTAATCATCTTGGAGAACGTGGTCTTGCCGCCACCGGAAACGCCGACCAACCCGAAGATCTCACCTTCTTTAACCTCCAGGCTGACGTTGTCCACAGCCTTAACCACGCCCCGGTCGATGCTGATATATCTCTTCGCCAGGCCGTTAGCCTTGATTATCGGCGCACCTACTTCGACGTCTTCGCGTTTGCCTAGCGTTCCAGCCATGGCAAGGAATTTTGCGGCAATATCCTTTGGATCGCCTTCGGCCTTAATCTCTCCGCCATCCAACAATATGGCTCTGTCGGTCAGTTCGACCATGACATCTTCCCAGTGGCTGGTGATGATCAGAGTCATGTTGAAGTCATGAACTGCACGTTTTATTGATTCGTGCACAACCTTGGCCGTTGACGGGTCGAGGGTTCCGGTGGGCTCATCGGCCAGAAGGATCATTGGCGACTTGGCGAGCTGTCGGGCCAGGACCACTCGCTGCTTTTCGCCTCCTGAAAGCTCTCTGGCCACGTGCATCAGACGATGAGAGAGGTTGACCTCGTCGAGGAGGTCCGCAGCACGGTGAACGCTTATGGAGTCTCCTTTCTCCTCGACCGCCCTCATGACGTTGGTGATCACACGCTCGTCGCCGTAAAGGGCAAACGTCCTCTGCAACATGATGGCTATTCGGTTGACAATGTCGCGTCGAAGAGGATCATTGATATCCAGAGATCCAAAATCGGCTTGGATAGGCGAGAGAACGCCTCCGCAGCGACACTTCTCGCCAGCATGTCCAGGCAGCTCTACGTGACGGCATTTCTCGCATCTGGCCACGTGGTATATCACGCTCCCAGTCAATCCGGGAAATGACTCCACCCCGCGCAAAACATGCATGAGCACGCTCTTGCCGCAGCCGCTTCTGCCTAAAATCCCTACCGATTCGCCCTCTTCTATGACCAGATTTATGTTGCGAAGGGCTACAACATCACCAAATCGAACCGTCAGATCCCGTATCTCTATAAAAGGCGCCAAATCTATCATGCCCCATAAGCTAACTGTAATGTAAGGTTAATCCGGTACCAATCCTGGCATAATGCTACTTAAGTTTATCCGAAGCTTTAAATGCGTTCGACCGATAACGATTGTTATAGATTTCCCGCCCAAAAAAGATGAAACCTTTATGACTTCTGCATGATTCTTCTTTCTTTGTATTTCCAATAACAAATGTAAAGCAGCACCGATTTATAAGGGAAATGCTATAACAACTCAACTGAATTTGAAGGAATAATGATGGAAGCATTGCAAGCAATTAAGACTCGACGCAGCATAAGGAAATTCTTGGATAAGCCCGTCTCCAGAGAGATGATCAGAGAGCTTTTAGAGGCAGCAATGTTCGCGCCTTCTGCTGGCAATGAGCAGCCTTGGCAGTTCATCGTCGTTGAAGACCGGGCCCTGCTCGATGCGATACCCAGGATCTGTGCCACTGCATCAATGTGCCGGCAATCACCGGTGACGATAATGGTCTGTGCTGACAGCTCTTTAAGCAAATATCCGGATTTTTGGGTGCAGGATTGCTCAGCCGCGGTGGAAAACATCCTCTTGGCAGCGCATGCTCAGGGTCTCGGAGCGGTTTGGGCAGGAGTCTATCCTCTGAAAGACAGGGTAGCAGCTTTCCAAAAGCATCTCGATCTGCCTGAGGAGATCACGCCATTTGCCCTGGTTGCAGTGGGCTTTCCTGCAGAGACCCCGGCCGCGCCACAGAGGTACAAAGAAGACCGGGTGCACTACAACGGCTGGTAGTGCGCTAGGAGGCATCATTGACTGGTGCCATTGACTGATGCAGGCGGCGTTGTCAGATGAGGCATTTGTCATCCGCCCCTGATCAGCTTCTCCTCCTCAACGATCTTCGAAAAGGCCTTCTTTCTCTTCCTGTAGGTGGTATAGACAATTGCGGCTGCAATTGCAATGGACAAGACAAGGACGGCTATCGAGAATATGATTGATGATAGCATGCTTTCAGCCATCCCGTTCCCGATAGCTAAAACGACCTGTGGTCCCTCACTTCCAGAATATGAGGCATTAACCTGATAGATGCCTGGCCTGGCGACCTCAAAGGCCATGATGGAGCGCCCGCTGCGATCGCCTATGCTGTAGATGAGGCTCTCATTGGAGGCATGGACAACCAGATCATTGCCTGTGGCCATCTCTTTCAGGAAGACATGCAAATTTGGTATTTGCTCGTCTGTGTTGTAGACCGTGCCATTGAGGTAGCTTTTGTTCTCGTAGAAGATGGTGTACTCTCCGACCTCGGATAGATTCAGGTCTGCAACGCCAGGAGCCTTCATCTGAAGGAGATCGTTTTGCATATTAGAGGTGCCCTGGTACATGAACCCGGCAAATGCCGCAAATCCTATGACTATTATCAGCACAGCCAGGCCATAGTACCAGACTGCAGGCGAAACATCATTTCTATTCATGAAAGTCTCCAGGTGTTTATCTATGCTAGCACATCGAATTTGCCTTTTGCGCCCCTGAAATGGAGCAGATGGGCGTGGGCACTGAGCAGCAATGCTCGCTGCTGGTATCAACTGCATAAGAAGAGCCTAACTGTCGCGAACACGCTGGTCGCAACGAACTGCTGCTATTACTATATATAGAAACGCGCAGGACAACTGATAAGATAGAAAAGCGCAATAGAATTAAGGGGGAGTTGATCATGCAAATATCTTCCGAAAGATGTATATTCTGAATCAATCATCAATCTCGAATCATGGTTAATGGCATCACCAATCTCAGCCAAATTGGCGAAGCCCTCCGGAAGGAATGGCTTGCATCAATGGGATACACAGCCCAGTCTGAGCAGATGGCCACCATGATGGATGATATGGAGCTTAACATCATCTTCAACCATGAATCCATAAAATCTATGATAGATGCTTTTTCCGGCCTAATGAACATCGGCATAGCGATTGCCGATAAAGATGGCAATATCCTGGTCTCCAGCGGCTGGAGGGATATTTGCTCGAAGTTTCACAGGATCCATCCGGAGACCCGTGTCAGATGCATCGAAAGCGATACAAATCTATCCAGAAATGCCAAGCCCAATAAATCCTGTCTGTACAAATGCAAAAACGGCATTTGGGACATGGCAACACCCATAATGGTGAACGGAAAGCGCCTGGGCAACTTATTTCTAGGTCAATTCCTCTTCGAGGATGAGAATCCGGACTATGACTGGTTCAGCCTTCAAGCTAAAAAATATGGATTCGATGAGAACGAATACCTGAGAGCCCTGGATAAGCTACCGCGATTGAGCGAGGAAAAGCTCAATGCCGTTATGGCCTTCTGCATCAAGTTTGCCGATGTAATATCGAATCAGGGCTACAGCAATATCAAGCTTGTTCGGGCACTTGAGGAGAGAGACAACCTGCTAAAAAAGCTCTCCGAGAGTGAAGCCCGTTGGCAATTTGCCCTGGAGGGATCGGGCGATGGTGTATGGGACTGGAATATAGATACGAATAATGTTTTTTTCTCTCACCAATGGAAGGCAATGCTGGGGTATGAAGATCAGGAGATCGAAGACAATATCGAGGAATGGAGTCGAAGGGTTCACCCGGACGACCTGGAGAAGTGCTACAGAGAAATCGATAGGCATTTCAGGGGTGAGGTACCGGTTTATCATTGCGAGCATCGCGTTCTCTGCAAAGACGGAACTTACAAATGGATTCTTGACAGGGGAAAGGTCATTTTATGGAGTGATGAAGGAAAACCCCTGCGAGCCATAGGCACCCATTCAGATATCACCGAACGGAAGCGTTCTGAAGAAGCCCTCAAGGAGTCCAGGCGAAGGCTTGCCAATATCATCGATTTCCTGCCAGATGCCACATTGGCTGTGAACCAGAAGAGAGAGGTCATCGCCTGGAACCGAGCTATTGAGGACATGACTGGCATTTCCAAGAAGGAGATGATGGGCAAAGGTAGCTATGCCTATTCCTTGCCTTTCTTCGGTGAAAGGAGACCGATACTCATCGACCTCATCTTACGGGACATGCCAGATATAGAAAAAAAGTATATCACTATTTCCAGAAAAGGAGATCAATTGACTGGCGAGGCCGTTGCCCCAAATCTTAATTGTGGAAAGGGGGCCTACCTCTGGGGCTTTGCTTCTCCCCTTTACGACAGTATGGGCAATATTGATGGAGCCATCCAGTCCATCAGAGATATAACAGACCGAAAGCATAAGGAAGATGCTTTGCGAGAGAGCGAATTGAGCTTGAGAACCATCTTTGACACATCCGCCGCAGGAATAATCATAGTTGACACCAGCGGCAGGATCGTTCAAGCTAATTGCCGCATGGCTGAGCTATTTACCTGTCCTCTTGAGAAAATAATCGGAACCCACTATCCAGATCTGATCCATCCTGACGAGCGCCGGGAGGCAGGAGAAATCATGTCAGCTATGATGGTGGATAGAATCGATACCATTGCTAAAGAGCGGCATTACCAGCGTTCTGATGGAAGCGATTTTTGGGGATATTTGAGTGGCCGGAGAATGGAAGGATCAGAAGGAAAGTTTACCGGCCTTTTGGGCATGATCTTTGATATCAGCGATAGAAGACGCACCGAGAATGCCCTGCAGCACTCAGAACAGGAGAAAGCTGCTATTTTGAACGGCCTGCGGCATGTGTGTGTTGTGTATCTTGATCTATCCATGAAGATCATCTGGGTCAACGATGCAATTAAGGATTATCTAGGGATGTCGATCGAGGAGATAAAGGGCAATTTCTGTTATCAGATTTTGCAGGGAGTTAATGAGCCATGTCAAGGATGCACGGCCAAAAAGGCTGCCGAGACCGGACAGATTCATGAAGACGAGGTTGTGACCCCTGACGGCAAGACATGGCTCTCTCGAAGCTCCATCATCAAGAATGAGCAAGGCGGAATTCAAGGCGTAGTTCATGTAGCTGTCAATATCAGCAAACTAAAGCGCAATGATGAGGCGCTACATAAGGCCAACCGGCAGCTTCAGACTGCCATTGCCCATGCCAATGATCTGGCCATGCAGGCCCAGACTGCCAATGTAGCTAAGAGCCAGTTCCTAGCCAACATGAGCCACGAGATTCGCACTCCTTTAAACGGCATAATCGGAATGACTGGGCTCTTGGAAGATACATGCTTAAACGATGAACAGCGGGAATATGCCAACATCGCCAGGATCTGCGGAGAGAGCCTGCTCTCTCTGATCAATGATATACTTGACTTCTCCAAGATCGAGGCCAAGAAGATGGAGCTGGAGAAGCTGGACTTTGATCTGCGCGCCATAATGGATGATACAAAAGATCTTCTGTCCATCAGCGCTCACGAGAAGGGTCTGAAGCTCGCATTTTCGGTGGAGGATGATGTGCCGGTTCATCTCAGAGGAGATCCGGGAAGATTGCGGCAGATTCTGGTAAACCTTGGGGCCAATGCAGTGAAGTTCACGTATGAGGGAGAGATAGCCATCTCTGCCAAGCTGAAATGCGCTGACGACAGGACTGCGACCCTTATGATCTCTGTTAAGGATACGGGAATTGGCATCCCGGAGGATCGGCAGGATATTTTGTTCACACCTTTTACTCAGGCAGACGGCTCCACCAAACGCAAATACGGTGGCACTGGGCTGGGGCTAGCCATTTCCCGGCAGCTCGCCGAGCTGATGGGAGGTCAGATTGGAGTGGTAAGCCGGGAAGGCGAGGGATCAATCTTCTGGTTTACAGCAGTATTTGAAAAGCAGGATATAAAAGCCCAGTCCGCAGTCGGTCGGTCCGACCAGCACGGAGTTGTCAGGGATCAAGCGGTGGAGCAATGCTTTGCCCTGGCGGATTTAGCCAAAAAAATCGGTAGGAAGATACGAATACTTGTGGCTGAGGACAATCCCCTCAACCAGAAGGTGACAAAAGCCATGCTAAAGAAGATGGGGCTTTCGGCGCACATGGTTGCCAATGGTCTGGAGGCAATCAAAGCTCTCCGAGACATACACTACGACCTGGTGCTGATGGACTGCCAGATGCCGGAGATGGACGGATTCGAGGCCACACGATCCATCCGCAATGGTGGGTCAGTCGTTTTGAACCCGAGCATACCCATTATTGCCATGACTGCTCTTGCCATGCAGGGCGATCGAGATATGTGCATACAGGCGGGAATGAACGATTTTATTGCTAAGCCGGTTCAGCAGTATGAGCTAGCTGAGGTGCTGACCAGATGGCTGGCCATAGTAGTTAGGTAACGATTTTCCGGTGGACAGATCAGATCAAAACGGATAAGAATAAAAACGAAAGAGCAAGAAGGGTGCTCATGCAATATTCTGAGGGCCGCATGGGCCGGGTCTTTGTGCTGAGAATAGACCACGGTGAAGATCTGATTGAGTCGCTGAATAAATTCATTTCTTTGAAGAAGATTGAGTCTTGCATGGCGCTTTTTCTGGGAGCGCTTCTTGACGGCCAGGCTGTGACCGGCCCGATGAAGCCTGAGATTCCGCCCACGCCTAACTTAGAGGCTTACCAGAGCGCTTGGGAGGTCTTTGGCATGGCAACGATTTATCCATCGAATGACGGGCCAAAGATGCATATCCACTCCGGTCTGGGACGGGGGCGAGAGGCTCTTACAGGGTGCATTCGGGATCGTGCGGAGGTCTATTTGATTGTGGAGGTGGTGCTATTCGAGATCTGTGGCCTGGAGGCTGAGAGGGCCTGGGACGGAAGGATGCAGTTGTTTCTGCTCACTCTGAAGGAGAGGCTGTGAACCTCTTCAGGATTTGGCTCTTCGCCATTTTGTGTGGACAAGGCCGCGATTCGATTCCATCAGATCTCTTCGTTGCTCTGTGCCTCTGCGTTTAGATTCTCGCAGCATCAGGTATAATTCCGGCTAGCATCTCCTACGAACCGCAGAGACACAGAGATAATAAAAACCATTGCCTCGCCAACATGGAACTGCGAGGAACCTTCCAAAGCAATCGGCATTATTTTTGCCGCATACTAAAGACGAAGTTATGAGAAGAAGAGAGCAAGATGGTGTCGAATCAATCCGAAAAAAAGGGGTATCAAATCAAAGGTAACATCCTGACCTGGCTTCGCGCAATGCGCACTGGGTATTCGTCCTGAAATATTCTAATGACCTATCATTTATGTCTAATTTAGTACATTAAACTGCTACGGACTCTCTTTTGTGAATATGTATATTGTCGATAGATACTGTTATGTATACATGTGTCCAGTCAAAGTGTCTATTAATACTAGGAAATATTCTTTATCCAATTGGAGAATACATGAGACTTAGAGTTGTTAGTTCAAAAAATGAGATTCCAAATCTCAACCCTAATGAAAAGATGGTTCACCTCGCGTTTCGTGCGAGCAACGTAGACTTCCTTAGCTTAATGCAGAAATGCCCCAGGTTAAGAATTATTCAGGTTCCACCCTCTTACAGGAAGACCATGTCAAACGCCATTCAAGTATTCCTGGACATGCAGGGCATTGAACTCCTGGAAGGAGACGTTTGGGGCCACAGAAAGGACCTGGACGAGTACTTCACAGTGGATGATGCAACCCTTGAGGAGATCCGCATGCTCGTTGATAGCGGCTCTTCAATGGAGGAGCTGGCAAACCAGGTCCAGAAGAAGGCCAGGCTCGGCCCAGACCTCATCAAGTATATAGCCAAAAGCAAAATCACAGCGTAAAGCGATCGCATCATAAAGCGATCATTGAATTCGTACAACGCAGGAAAGGAGAGCCGGGGCGGCAATATTCCGGCTCAATGATTTTATTTTTGCTAAATCGTTTCTCTCTCAGAGACTATGCGAACGCCGGCGTCTTTGATCTTGTTCTTTCTGGCGGCGTTGAGAAGCATTGGCGTGAGACTCTCCACCAGGGATGATGCTGCCAGAGGCCCGATCCTTAAGGCCCGCAGGCTCTTGATCTCCGTTGCGAGCCCTGCCACAAGCTCCAGCGCAGCAGCATCATCGCCGCACAGGAGCGTATCGGCTTTCAGCTCCCTATCTTTGGCCTGCAAAGCAGCCGCGCAGATAGTATGAAAAGCAGAGACGATCCTCATTCCATCAGGCAGCATGGACTTAACCCGCAGGGCAGCGCTTCCCTCCGCCGGAGGACAGTACTGGAAGAACTTGCCGTTGTAGTTCATAGGCACAACCGGCGAAATAACTACCTGAGTGCCGTAGAATGCCTTCAAGTCCCCAGTCACCGAGGTGAGATGCTCGTAGGGCACACAGAGCACAGTCACGTCCGAGGCGGCAATAGCGCTGCCGTTGTCTGTGCCCCAGACATTTCCATTTTGACCAAGGATCTGAAGCACGGCTTTAGCACCCTCCACAGCGCGATCGGCCATTCTTGAACCTATTATGATCTCGTGATTTTCTGCCCAGCGAACGGCAAAACCCGTTCCGATATCTCCAGTTCCACCTACAAGAGCGATTTTCATAGGAATGGCCTCTTAGGCAATGGCAATCCTTAACAATTGTATTTATGGGTTGCGTTTGCATTCCTGTCAAAAGGATAATTATATATGCAAACATAATTATTAGTACTAGTCATGAAAGCCCTTGCCATTAACTCCAGTCCCAGGAAGGATAAGGGAAATACATCGCTTATCCTCAATCCTTTCCTGGAGGGATTAAGAGAAGCCGGAGTCGATGTCGAACTGTATTA
>JAJRAX010000118.1 GCA_028679775.1 Methanothrix sp.
AGTCTGAGGCAGATGTTGCCTTTGCCAAAGCAAGAGAGCTAGGAGGTCCCTTCTAAAGTTCAACTATTTATCCATAGAGCGCCCAATTTATCATTCATGCCCATCCTTCGAGAAGATAAAGACCTCAAAGAGGCACTGACCAGCTGCCGGACCATCTGCGTGGTCGGCATCTCGCCGGACCCCTACAAGCCCAGCTTCTTCGTCTCTGACGTCCTCCTGAGCCGCGGCTTCAGGCTCTACTTCGTCAATCCCAATTACGCCGGTCGGACTATTTTAGGTGAAAAGGTCTACGCATCCCTTAAAGACGTCCCGGATGAGATAGATATCATTGATGTATTCCGCAGGCCTTCAGCCGTTCCGGCTCTTGCCGAGGAGGCGAAGCAGAAGGGCTTCAAGGTCTTCTGGATGCAGCCTGGCACGGAGAGCCCAGAAACTATAGTAAAGCTGGATCGAGAAGGATATCGCGTGGTGGCAGGAAGGTGCGCAAAAATAGAATCCGGTCGCCTGCTCTGAATGCAACCGTTTCAATCCTTCAAATTTTTTATCAGTTAGCTTGGCATCCTTCTTGATCCAGGGTCTTCTTTACCCTCTCAGTCCTCTGGTTCTCGCTGAGCAGGCAACCGCATGATCTATCTTTGGAAATAGTGCAATTGCATGGCTCGATATGAATGGTAACTGCAGTCCCTGGATAGTGCTGCTTGATTGAGCATGTGATCATGTCTGCAATGCGATGTGATTCATCGACAGACATTGATGCGTCAACTCTGATGTGGAACTCCACGAAGCGGCATGCACCTGCTTTTCGTGTGCACAGGTGATGAAATCCCCTGATGGTTGGAGCAAAGGCTCTGATGTGTTTGCTCACTTCTTCCAGCTCTTCAGCGGGAAGGCCCACATCCACTAGGTCGCGCGCGGACTCAACTGTCAGATGATACGCTGCTTTTATGATCAGAATTGCAACACCAATAGCAGCAGCCGGATCTACCCATCGCAGGTCCACTCCAGGAAAGACGAATCCTCCTGCCAAGACGACGACCAGACCGCCGAAAACGCCGACCGAAGTGTACACGTCTGTTCGCAGGTGCCACGCATCTGCCATCAGGGCTACGGAGTCCGTTTCTTTGCCTACTTTAAAGAGTCTTTTTGAGACGAAAATGTTTGCCGCTACGGAAATCAGCATGACGGCAATGCCAAGCCACGCCTCGTCCATTGGCTCAGGATTTCGGAGCTTTTTTATGGCCTCAAATATTATCCAGCCTGCCGCGATAAAGATAAGAATCGCTTCGACCGTTCCGGAAATATTCTCAACCTTGCCGTGGCCAAACGGGTGGTCCTCGTCTGCCGGTTTGCCTGATTTTCTCACTGCAAAAAATGCAATAATGGCAGCCAGCAAGTCCATTCCAGAATGAATGGCTTCAGATATCACTGAGACGGATCCTATCAATACTCCTGCCGCAAGCTTGAGGATCATGAGGCTAGCATTCGAGAGCACTGAGAGCATAGCTACGTTTGACTTTAGCTTGTTCTTTTCCGCTTTGCTGATTTCCATATTTGTTTCCCTTACTCCCTTCGCCCCATCAGGCCAACTGCAGCCAGGACAGCCAATAATGCCAAGAATCCTTCAAATCCCGGTTGCTGTTGGCTCATTCGTCTCTTCAGCTCCTCCTCAGCCTTTGTCTTGATCTGTTCGGGAGTGAGGTTCTTGCTTTCATTGATCTCCTGGTCAATCTTGGCTCTCGCCTGCTCAGTCAGGTTCTCTTTTGTGGCATTGAGATCCGCAAAGATATGCTCTTGAGTGAGATTTCCTTCTAAGACGTGTTGAACCGCTTTCTCCTGAATCTGTTGCCCTGCAGCGTTCACCTGTTCCGTGATGGACCCGGTGACTGAATCAATTGGATTTTGGGCTGCGGTTGTTGATACAATCGCCAGGAGGCCGGCCATTAAAATTAAACGAACAATGCTCATGTTTCTCATCACCGATTGACAACGTTTTTAAAGGTAGAACCGTACCCATTGTTAACCTAAAAAGCTTTCCCTTTCTTTCTCAAAAATAACAAATTGAATTAATCGCATTAGCAAAAGCTAAATAGCCAGTCTGGAAGTACCTACTCGATGTTCTCCGGCTGGGATGAATACCGTCTTATAAACGAGCAGCTTGCCGAGCTGGTTAAGAGCCTTCCAGATTCTCCCTTGGGAGAGGTTATCAGCTATGTCCTCTCAGCTCCGGGAAAACGGGTTCGGCCCCTCATCCTCATCTTCTCGGCAGAGGCCTTTGGCGGCACAGCCAATGAGGCCGTGAAAGCTGCTTTAGCCATTGAACTGGTACACGCAGCATCTCTCGTTCATGATGATATTCTCGACCACGGCGTGGAGAGGAGGGGCAGGCAGAGCGCTTTTGAGCGCTTCGGACCTGAGGCGTCTCTTCTCGCAGGTGACTGGCTTATATCTCGATCCATTGAGTTGATTTCTCATTACAGTCAGCCGGTGATAGCCGCGTTCTCCTCGGCCTGCATGGATATGTCTGACGGAGAGCTGATGGATCTCTCAGAAACCTGCTCATCTGATGATTACTATCAATGCATCTCCAAGAAGACCGCCACGCTGTTTTCAGCGTCCGCCAAGATTGGGGGCCTGCTAGCGGGGGCGGGGGAAAAGGACGTTGTAAGCCTCGAGAGCTACGGACTTCATCTGGGCCTGAGCTATCAGGTTTTGGATGATCTCGAGGAATTTCTTGGGCTGGACCAGGGAAAGTCCTCCCAGAATACATCGGTCACGCTGCCCAGAATCTATAGAAACCTGCATCAAGAGGATGTCGTGGCCCAGATGTGCATCAAGGTCATCGATGATCACAGTAGTCTGGCCAAAGATGCTCTCCGGCAGTCATCGGGAAAGGACCTCATGTTGAGCCGTCTGGAGAGCATTGTTGACGAGATGACCCACCGGGGGCTGGCAAGATGCAGATTGCAAAAAAGCCTTTGCTGATGATTGATGCCTCGGCTGAAGGAAGAGGCATACGGCTGACGGCGAAGGGAGCCATTGCTCCTTTTGCCAAACCTGTCCTGGACCGGATGAACCGCATCTTTGCCAACGAGAAGCCCATTTCCACCGGACCGGATAAGTTCATCTTCTCAACCTGGATTCCACCCGCCCCTAGCCCGGCCTTTGACCGCATGCTCTCCGCACAGGTGGGGGCCCTGACTCGTCGGCCCATTCCAGATCAGTTCTCGATAGCTGTGATGAAGGCCTGCCCCAACGACTGCATCCACTGCAGCGCTCCATCACGTCAAGGGGAGATACTGGAGAGCACGGTTGTGAAAAGAGCCATCTCCGAGGCCCTGGACATGGGATCGTACCTGATCACCTTCGACGGAGGTGAGCCGATGCTGCGAAAAGATCTGCCTGATCTGGTGTCCTCCGTGGGCGACCGCGCCATTTCCACATCGTTTACCAGCGGCTACCATCTCACAGAGGATCTCGCCATGCGGCTTAAGCAGGCGGGGCTTTATGCGGTGCGAATCAGCATTGACAGCCCCTTCGAAAAAGAGCACGACCGGGTGCGTGGCCGGGAAGGGGCCTATCGCGATGCTCTATCAGGAGTCAAGAATGCACTGGCTGCTGGTCTCATGGTTGACCTGTTTATGGTGACGTCTCCTCATAACATCGACCATCTGGAGGATGCCTTCGCTTTGGCCGCAGGCCTCGGCGTGCACGAGCTGTCCTTTTACGAGATCGTAGCCGTAGGCCGATGGGCTTCTCACGAGAATGAGGTTCTGACAGACCGGGACGTTGCCAGGTTGGAGCACTTCCACAAGGAGAAGAACCGCTCCGAGGGCCCAAGGGTTACGGCTCTGCCCTACCTGCTCGGGCCTGATATGTTCGGATGCTTTGCAGGCAGGAGATGGATTCATGTCGATGGGTCAGGCGAGGCCCTGCCCTGCGCTTACATGCCGCTGTCCTTCGGAAATATCAAGGAGAAGAGCCTCAAAGAGATCTGGAAGGAGATGACCTCTTATCGGTGGTTCAAGGGAAGGTGCTCCTGTCAGATGAGAGACCAGGGGTTTAGAGAGGCGCACAGAAAGATGCTGGATCGATGACTTCAGCCAAATTTTTGCTATTTTAGGGGACCCTAGCTCTCTCAAACCCCCAGCGCCAGCCTAAGCGTGTTCCTGACTGCCGGAGCGAGGCCAAGTGTGATCAGCGTCAGCTTGGTGAGGTTTTTAAGCGACGGCTCCTGCAAAGATCGGTCGATCATCCATAGCGCGGGCAGAAGCACAGCGAGCTTCAGGGGAAACATGATCGCTGCCGTCCCGACCTGGTTGATGAGGAATGTGGGGACCACATGCTTTTCGTAGTAACCGAACCAGTCCACGCCGATGTAGGTCGAGCTGGCATCCAGCATGTGGGCATAGATGATCATCATATTGAATCGATCCCTGAGGAAACTGAGGGCAGATAGACGATCCCGCAGGAACAGAAAGATGCCAGCGAGGCCTGATCCCAGAAGGAAGACTGCGGCTATTACCCAGCTATTTTTCAGCCCGACCGAGGAGAGCAGAGCCAGGTTAAAGATTGCCCAGATAAATCCAATGGCTGCATATTTGGGGTGATACTCTTCCCTCCAGATTCGCCTGGTCAAGAGCAAACATGCAGCCGTTCCGAAAAAGACCAGAAAGAATACCGGCGGCGAGACCAGAAAATATCTCCAGGGAGCGGCGACGAGATCCGCGTCCTCTATCACCCTCAGGCTCGATCCTACCAGGATGTAGGGCAGAGTATAGAGCATCAACCTTTCATCGATTGAGATCTTAAGGCATCCCAGAAGCTTGATCAGCCCCAGCACAACTAGGCCCAGGATTATGGCCCAGGTAATAGTATCCACAGGATTGTAGCTGGTATCGTAAATGATTGGGTCGATGTAGTACCTGTGGACAAAGCTCGAAAGCTCGGAAACTGGCCCCGAGAGGAGGCCTGTGAGATCGATCACGAAATATGCATTGTATCGTCTCATATTTTAGGAGTTCGTGTGCGATTGTTTCTTCAGTTCAAAGCTCGGCGGAAAGTATTTATATGGAAAAAGTAAAAAGCATCATGTCCGTTTTCTGATTTTAGTTGAGGTAATTAAATGGTCGAGGTGTTCAAAGGTACAACTACGGTAGGTGTACTCTGCGATGGAGGTGTAGTACTTGCATCGGAGAGCCGTGCTACCATGGGCAGCTTCATAGCCAGCAGCACCGCCAAGAAGGTCTATCAGGTCGATGATCTGGTGGGTCTGACAACGGCGGGCGTGGTGGGTGATGCTCAGTCGCTGGTCCGGATGGTTCAGGTTGAGGCCCGGCTCTACAAGATGCAACGAGGCGAGAATATGACAGTCAAAGCCATAACATCAATGCTCGCCAATATTCTCTCCTCTCGTCGTTACTATCCTTTCATGGTACAACTGGTCATGGGTGGCGTGGACCGATACGGCCCCAAGATCTATTCGCTTGATGCTCTAGGCGGCCAGATCGAAGAGCGCAAGGTTGTGGCCACAGGCTCTGGCTCTCCCATCGCCTACGGCGTGCTGGAGGCCATGTACAAGCCAGGCATCAGCATCAAGGATGGAACCATCCTGGCAGCAAAATCAATTCAAAGTGCCATGAAGCGCGATTCAGCTTCTGGCGACAAGATCGAGCTCGTCAGAATTACAGATAAATACGAGGAGGTAGGCGAGCCGGAGTTTTCTGAGATCATGAAGCTCCTCTAACCTTTTTTGGATGTGTTCTATTGTCAGTAGAAGAAGTACTTTTTGAGCTCAAACGCAAGGTGCA
>JAJRAX010000119.1 GCA_028679775.1 Methanothrix sp.
CTTTAGATGGAGTTCAAGCAGTGCATTGTGATCAGAGAGGATCTAAAGCTCTCGGCAGGAAAGTTAGCGGTCCAGGTGGCTCATGCTGCCGTCATGGCTGTGGAACGGGCGGAAAAGATGGATCGATCGACAGTCTCAGACTGGAAGGCCGAGGGACAGAAGAAGGTCGTACTCAAGGTTCCGGGGGTGCCAGACCTCTTCAGGCTGCGGCAAGAAGCAGAACAAGCGGGAATCGCCAGCGCCATTGTAATCGACGCCGGACTCACTGAGATTCCTGCCGGGACCATCACTGCATTAGGTCTCGGACCAGCTCACGGAAAGCTCATGGACAAGGTGACAGGCAAGCTCAAGCTCGTCTGAATGAGTCCAATGATATCGAGACAAAAATGATTTCGGCTAGCGTTCAGGACAGGTCTCTGGGCATGGATTATTACATCACTGATAGCCCAGGTTGTGGCGGGATTATCAAGAGCAGTGCAGAGGACTTCACAGTCTCCGAGGTATTCGAAGAGCTGAACTATGAGGGCGGAAGATATCTGGTCCTGGACATAGAGAAGACCAACTGGGATACCCATCACCTCATCCGGGAGATGGCAAGAAGGCTATGCATCAGCCAGAAGAGGTTCGGCTGGGCTGGAACCAAAGACAAGAGGGCAGTCACATCTCAGCGCATCAGCATCATGAACCTGGATGAAGCAGAGCTATCAAAGATCAACCTTCCGGACCTCAAGATCAAGGTGCTGGGCAGAACCAACCGGGCGGTGGGGCTCGGAGACTTGCTAGGCAACCGATTTGCCATAACCATCCGGGACCTCTCTTGCCAGGACCCAGAGGCTGCAATGTCTCTCATCACCAGTGAGATTGCAAAGAACAGGGGCGTTCCCAACTACTTCGGAATCCAGAGGTTCGGAGACCGCCGGCCAGTGACTCACCGGGTAGGCGAAGCCCTGGTCCGAGGGCGGGCGGAAGAAGCAGTCTACATTTACCTGGCACAGCCTTTTCCCGGCGAGCTTCCAGAGACGAGAGAGGCCAGAGAGAAGCTGTGGGCCGATCGAGACAATGCTTCTGCCCTCAAGCAGTTTCCGGGGTATCTGCGCTATGAGCTTGCAATGCTCAACTATCTGGTGGAGCATCCTGGAGACTATGCTCACTCTTTTGACGTTCTCTCTATGAATTTAAAGCGCCTCTTTGTACATGCTTATCAGTCCTATCTCTTCAACAAGATTCTCAGCCACCGTCTGGCAAGAGGGTTGACTTTGCACAAGGCAATAGTTGGCGATGTAGTTTGCTTTGCCAAAAATGGTCTCCCTGAGATCGATAAAACGCAGAGAGTCACCCTGGACAATGAGGTGGCCATCGATCGACTGGCCGAGAGGGGCAGGGCATTTCTGACTCTGCCACTGATCGGATTTGAGACCGCACCAGGAGAGGGCGTTGGCGGCGAGATAGAAAGAGCGATCCTGAGAGATGAGGCAGTCAAGCCTGAGGACTTCAGAGTTGAAGCAAACCCGGACATCGGATCGAGAGGCACCAGGCGCGCTGCCCTCTGTCCCGTATCCCCGGAGATCAATGTCACAGACAACTGGGCGGAGTTGCAGTTCGTTCTGCCCAAAGGAAGCTATGCTACGGTGGTATTGAGAGAGTATATGAAGGGTAATGATGCAATCGAGAGTCAATCAAAGGATTCAGCCGAGGAATGAGCCTTGCAACTAGAATTAGATGATCCATATGTTGTGGTCTATAAGCAAATTCATGTCGTGGTTGATGACGAGGGCAGCCGAGTGGAGCTGATGGAGCGCTCCAACTGCTATGGCGGATCGGCCTGGGCAAGATATCATTACTCCCGCGGACCTCTCGTGAAAAGCTCCCGCAATCTGGGCGAATGGTTCAGGTACTTGATAGTGCCCGGAAAGGTCGATTTGGATCTTGTATCATCCAAAAGATCTGCTGGCATTGAGTCCGTAATTGTCAAAGGCAACGAGGTCGAGGTGACATACGCAGGCCTTGGGGGCGGCGGAGTTGGAGCCACTCTTTGCCGGGCCCAGGCGGATGACGTCCTGCGCTATGATGTCACTGAATGCGGTGGAGGTCGCGTTGCTCGGGGGACTCTTGTTCTTCCCAGAAGAGAGAGGCTGATCATTGGTGTTGATGATACCGACTCTAAGACTGAGGGTGCCACATGGACGCTCATCCATAACATAGCGAGCAGGGTGGACCGACCAGAGGCCCGTTATGTCTCTCACTCCCTGGTCCAGCTATTTCCTGTTCCGACAAAGACCCAGAACTGCGTCTCAACGGTCGTTGAGTTCGCCTGCCTGCCCGGTCGGGCTGAAGCCATGCTCTCGGATTTCAAGGCCCTGCTGAAAAAGTACTCGGTCTCAAAACAGACGGGCATGGCTGTCTTCAGGGACTTTGATCCATCATCGCTTCTGCCATTCGGGGAGAGGTGCAAGAGGGAGCGTGTCCAGTATGAAGATGCATTGGATGCCAGCCGGGAGAACGGGGTTCAGATCATGATGAACGGCCAGGGGTTGATTGGGGCAGTGGCCGCTCTTCCTTTCTGCGCACGGCCCGATGAGTCGATTGTTCCGGCTCTTCCCTGAAAGCGGATGACCATGAACGGCCTGCAAGCAACCGTCCGGGCAATCGAGGATGCCGGGGTGCGTCTCCGGCTTTACGTTCCTGGCTATCCTGTCACCGACCTGGCTGCAGCGCTGGGCTGCGAGATCTCGATCAATGAGAAGGTGGCTTTAGAGATCGCGCTCGGAGGCTCGGCCACGGGTCAGCGTTCTCTGGTTGTAGTCAAGCAGGTGGGCATGAACATCCTGGCAGATCCTCTTGTCATTTCCGCTACCCATGCCATTGGCTCCGGAGTTGTAGTCATCGTAGGGGACGATCTGGGTCCGAGGGGCTCGCAGGCAGAGATGGACAGCCGGTTCTACGGGCCGCTCTCTGAGCTGCCGGTCCTCGATCCCAGGAGCCCGGCAGCTCTCTATGCCTCCGTTTTAGAGGCCTACACCCTCTCCGAGTGGCTGAGAATTCCCGTTCTTGTGAGAGTGACAGCTCGTCTTCTTGCTGCAAGCGGCCCTGAGATCGCGGCGCGACCGAGCCCCGGCAATGCTCAGAGGTTTGAGAGAGAGAACTGGAGTCTGACTGCGCGGGGCAGGCACCAAAGGCACCACGACCGGATAATGGCTTTTGCAGAGGAGGCTTCTGAATCGACAACATTGAATCGAATCGATATATCTGGAAACGTGGGAATCATAGCCAGCGGATTTCCTGCGAGCCTTGCCGAGAGCTTGAGCGTATCGCTTCTCACTTTAGGCTACAGCTACCCTCTGCCTGTGAAGCTCATCTCTCGGTTCATGGAGGGCCATCGCAGGATATTGGTCGCAGAAGAGCCGGAGCCCTTCATCGAGTCACAGCTTGGAGCGAGCCCCAAGGTTCGGGGAAAGCTCAGCGGGCACCTGCCCCGTGGGTTGCTGGAGAGATCGGACATCATCCGGGCTATCGAGTCCCTGGATAGCGGGCCTGAGAAGAAGCCTCTGGACTATGAGAGTGTTGCTCTGAGGGGATACGCGAGCATTTGCGAGGGCTGCCCATTCGTGTCGATCTTTTCAGCTCTGGCCGGGATAGATGCGCCGGTAGCCGGAGACGCAGGCTGCGCCATCCGCGCCACCCGCGAGCCATTTGACTCGGCTGATGTCGTCTATGGCCTGGGATCGTCTGTGGGTGTGGCCTCAGGTTTTGCTGAAAAAGGCATAGCATTGATCGGAGACTTTGCCATTGCTCACACGGGGCTCGCTGGGCTGATCAATGCCCTCTGGCAGAAGCGAGACGTCCTGGTCATTGTCCTCAAGAACGATGTGGCTGCCATGACCGGCTGCCAGGCGGCTCCTGATCTGACCGGCGTCCTCAAGGCACTGGTGCCAACTCGATTACTGGAGATGCCTCTCCCTGTGGATGAGATTGGCTCTGTGATCAATGAGGAGCTGAAGATGCCGGGACCCCGCGCAATCGTTGCCTCTGGCAGGTGTGTGAAGGACAAACGCGGGCTGCCAGAGTCCAGAATTGCAGTAAAAAATTAATTGTTCAGATCGTTCTCCAGGCCCCATCAGCATAGACCCTAACGGAAGATTGTCCCTGAGCATAGGTCATAGTTGCCGTCCAGTTCTTGGAGAAAGGCTGCCACTGCATCGCGGCCAGAGAGGTGTTTCGGAATTCTGACTGTACTGCCGTATATGGATAGTAGTTTGTCCCGATGATGTATGGGGTGTAGAATCCCAGGGGCTGGGCTTGAGAGACTTTTGTGAAGAAGATCGGGTCAGTGAAGTACTGGGCGGCTGTACTGGAACCGCTCGATGCCACATAGCCTTCGTCCAGCCAGGCTACAGAAAGGGATATCATGCTCAACAGGGCTATGGCCAACAGCAAAATGGAATGTCGCGACATATGGATCACACCACATATCCCTGTTTTAGCTGAGGACTTATAGCTTATGCTTTAGCCTTTTCCTGAGCTATTTCCTGGAGCCTGACCACAACCGCAGATCTTCTCTCTCGCGGGCGTCACGATTTTTCCCGCATCGTTGTAGCTCTTCGGTGCTATCATCTTGCAGTAGCCCACCCACCAGTCCATCACCCGGATTTGAGACGGCATTCCCATGAAACAACCTGTGAATTTGAAGTATCCGGGCACACCATCCAGGTTTATGCCGTCGCCGTTTCCTGTGGTATCAACGATGTGGTACTGTTGGTCTCCGGGCAGGAGAACCAGATTGTAGGCGTGGCCTGGGTGCTTGCCAACCAGCGGCAGATTGTAGCCAGTGCTGGAGGTGCTGTAGGCCTCGCTCTTGTTGTAGCCGGCTTTTCGAAGCATTGTGGTCAACGCTGCTGAATAGTCGTTGCATACGCCTGTTTGCAGAATGTTGACGGTTGCATGGGTGGGAAACAGGCCCATGACTGCGCTGTTCTCGCTCATGTTCGTGTCTGAGTGCCAGGCGGAGACGCCCCACTCATCCGGGCGGCAGGGGAGGTTGGAAACGTTTGCATTGAAGCCGTCTCGAAATGAGCAGGTTCCAGCGAAGCTATTGCTGCACATGCGGGTGCACTCAGGGTAGCCTGAGCAGCATGCCTTGAAGATCGCATAGCCCTTCATGTATCGTGCCTCCGGGCCGAAGGCGTTGATGAGAAACAGACCCCGGCACTTTTTCCTGTCTCCTCCTGATTTGTTGCAGGCCTCTGAGCATGCTGATCCCGGCAGAGGAGTTCCGTCGCAGCAGTCCACGGCCTCGGCCACAATCCAGTCAAGGTCTGGATGGCAGACCTCCATCTCCTGGCACTGTGCAGGTGCATCGGGCCAGGTGTCGGCACAGGGTGTGTCAACTGGATAGTACATTGGTCTTGGTTTGACATTTGCACAGACCCAGGGCTCGGCTATGCCGATGTTCACATAAAAGGTGGCAGCAGTGCCTGTGGAGTTGGTGATGATCAGAGTGATGTTATGCCATCCGACGGTCAGATCCTTGGTCGTAAAGTTCTGGTTTTCGCTGAGGATGCCGTCAATGCTGGACTGCCAGAGGTAGCTGCAGGGCTCGCTGTCGCAGGGAGTGGCGTTGAAGGGCACATATTTTCCGTAGGGGTAGCTGCGGACGTCGCCGGGAGAGATGATCATGGAATTGCCTGGGATACGGTTTGACGAGATGGGGATCGGCTTGGGCGCGGCTGATCTTTCTGTGCAGTTGCATTTCCTGGTCTCTGTCAGCACTGTCGCATCTGCTGCATCCTGCGTGCTGTTTTCTTCCGGCCCGGGGTCTGCAGATCTGTCGAATGTTCCTGGGCCTGCAGGGCCTGGAAGGTAAACCAGAGCGGACACGACCAAAGCTATCGTCGCCAGGCTCACGAGGGCCAGGATGAAGCGGCCCTGTTTTCCCAGAACCGAATCCAGGCGACCGAAGAGCCCAGGAAAAGAGATGAAAAGGCCGCTGAAGGTAAAGAGGACTCCTGGGAGGGCCCAGGCCTTCCAGCCATAGGGCAGAAGGGTTACAGCCGCCTGGCAGAGCGGAAAGCCGAACAGGCCGAGAAAGAGAAAGAGAATTCCTGCCGCGTTCTTCTTCCGATAGAGCGCCACGCAGTTGATAGAGGCCACTACTATTATAATCGCACAGGCCGTCCACTCGCCGTTCGCAGCTAAAACCGCAAAGGTTGACAGAGCGATGAGCCCGGCCAGAAGAAGCGCCGCACGCTCAGCCTTCTTTCCTGGCCATGCCAGGGAGCATGCGAGCAGGCCATCGAGCCCCAGTAGGACGATGAGAATGCCGCCTGCTGCCTGGGAGAATAGCCAGTCTAGCTCGCCCGGTCGTCCCAGGGAGGGGAGGGCGAAGAGGAGAAAGATGCAGCCGGTGGCGATAGCTGCGATGCCGGCGACAAGCCCCAGCAGGGCGGAGGTCTTCATCATGCCGGGCAGCTCATAGTCAGCCATCATGCGGCAGTCCTAGTGAAGCCGGTGAAGATAAAGGTTACTCGATGCTCTTAACGTCAATTGGGCGTTCTCCCTGCGCCCCGACACGCTCGCACACGCGGGCCCAGCGGGAGGGAGAGGCGTTTTCTCTCTTTTTTGAGAATGTTTAGATTGACCTCACAGTTCGGTCTCGTTCAGGGCATACTTCACTGCAGCTTCTGCATGTATCGTCATGGTGTCAAAAACAGGCACCTTTACGTCCTCCTGCTTGATCAGCAATGGTATCTCAGTGCACCCAAGTATGACTCCCTCTGCGCCCTCTTCATCCACAAGGCGGTTGATTATCTGAACGAATCTCTCTCTTGAATCGTTGTAGAATTTTCCTGCACATAATTCATCAAATATCACAGCATTGATGTAATCCCGTTCGGTTTCATTGGGAATGACTGCCTTCAGTCCATGCTTCTTCTCTAACCGATCCCTGTAGAAGTTCTGCTCCATTGTGTATTTCGTGCCGAGAAGTGCGACGGTCTTGATCCCGCTGCCGTTCACCTTTTCGCCAGTCGCATCAGCAATATGCAGAACCGGGATTTGTAGCTCTTCTTGAATGTAATCTGCACGTGAGTTAACCGTATTGGAGGCTATCACAATAAAGTCTGCGCCGCCTCTTTTGAGCCTGGATGCAGCATCAATTATCGTTTTATTCAGGGCGGTCCAGTTACCCTTCTCCGCAAGCCGCTCGTCCTTTGAAAAATCTCCGAATTCTATCGAAAACATCAGGATCTTTGCAGAATGCAGTCCACCAAGTTTCTCATTGACCATCTCGTTCATCAGCCGGTAATATTCAATTGATGATTCCCAGCTCACTCCACCGATGATGCCTATGGTCTTCATTTGCGTATCATTGATCTTCTCGGCCCCAGTTGTGAGGTTGTCCGCGTTGACCTGTCCGACAAATAAACAAAAGAGCATTAATGCAAGAACAAGTCCAGATAGTAGTGCGCATTTCATCAATATCACTCGATTTGATTTTCTTTTAGGCATGGCTTTCAATCTACAATGAATTTGGACCGATTTCTAGCTCTCGTTTCCCATTCGCTCGTAGGCCTTCTCGACGATCCCCATAGGCGAGACCGTGTTCATGAAGAGCCCCAGCTCCTCAGGCCCAAGCCCCAGAGCAATCCCAACGAGCTGCGTCACATAGAGCACAGGAATTCCGATCTTCTCTCCTTTCTTCTGCTCCAAAATCTTCTGCTTGGCGTCCAGCATCAAGTGACAGAGTGGACAGACTGTTACTATTACCTCCGCCCCGGCCCGTTTGGCCTCTGACAGAATCCCAAAGGCAATGTCGTCTGCTGCATTCTCCTGGGGCATGAAAATGGGTCCACCGCAGCAGGCGGTCTTCTTCCGGAAGTCCACGGGCTCTGCCTCAAGCCTCTTGATGAGGGTCTCCAGGATGACAGGAAACTCCGCACTGTACAGTCCTGCTGGCCTGGTCAGCAGACAGCCGTAGTAGGGGGCGACCAACAGCCCCTTGAGCGGCAGGACGATTCTCTCGTCTCCCTCTGGCATGGCCTCAAGCATCACATCGAGAGCATGGCGAACCTCAGCTCCCCTGTACTTTTTGTCGAGCACGGCGTTTACTTTCGTAAGGACCTCTGGCTCCTTCAGGCGCTCTTCCGCCGCCCTCAGATTGCTGTAGCAGATGGAGCAGGCGGTCATGATTGGCAGATCCGTCTGGGCCATGTTCCGGGCAGCGAGGCCTGTTGCCACCAGCTCGTTCGATACGTGCGTCGCCCCGCAGCAGTTCCAGTCAGCCAGCTCCTCGATCTCGATTCCTAAGGCTGTGCAGACGGCCCGCGTTGAGGCGTCCATCTCCTTGCCAGTGGACTGAGATACGCATCCTGGATAGTAAGCAAGCTTCATCCTCTCAGCTCCTCGATGATCCTCTTGACCTCATCTCTGCCTCTTATCCTGTCTATCTCAATTCCGATCTTGCCCTTTGGCAGCAGCTCGAGGCCCATTTGCATCGATGAAACCATCCCCTGAGGAAACACAAACAGAAACTCTGCAGTCAGCGGCAGTTCTGCAATCCGTCCGTTCTGCTCGATCTGCTTAACAAAGAGCTCCTCGTAAGAAGCGTCCTTGCTCTTCTTCTCCTCTCGGCCAGCTATCTCCTTAAGAGCCGAGACCACTGCCTTGGGCCGAATGCCCCTCGGGCAGCGCACAGTGCATAAGAGGCAGGAGGTGCACAGCCACAGCGTCTCATTGTGCAGCGCCTCATCCTTCCTGCCCTCAAGGCAGAGCTTGATCAGCCTTCGTATGCTGGGATTCATGAGATTGGCCGTCGGACAGCTCGCTGAGCAGGTGCCGCATTGAATGCAGGTTAACGCCTCAGATCCGGCCAGGCGAAGAACCTCGTTCTTGAATGCTTTATCTTCTGGCATTCCTAATCCCCTCCTCTGCTCGTGCCTTCGGCGGCAGCTGCACCGGCATTCGCAGCAGCCGCGTCGCTTTTCTTTTTAGCCGCGTTTTTGGCGAGTCTTTCCATTATCTTTCGGCTGGCCTCTTCCGCCGGCTCTTTCTCGAGGATCTGCCGGACCTTCGGCTTCTTCAGGATCTCATCCAGTGGCTTGAGCGCCTCATCAACCATCCTCAGGAGATCTGGATCGATCTTCGGCTTCTCTGGAGCAGGCAGGGGGGGCTTCACGATCTCCGGAGGCGAGACCGCGCCGCTGACATCCGGGCGCTTTCGTGTGCCCGTCTTGATGGCTGAGATGGCCTCTTTCCACTCCTCGGCCCATGGAGTCTCTTTGATCTCCGTGTGTCTCACATTTGATCTGTCAACCTCGATTGCTGAGACGGGACAGGCCTTCTCGCAGGCCCCGCAGAAGATGCACTGCTCCTTGACGGGAGCTGCTTTGCCCCGTTCATCAATGTACCAGCACTTGGCCGGGCAGACATTGAAACAGGCCTGGCAGCCCTGGGGATCGCAGCGCACCAGGTTCTTCTCAACCATCCTGATCTCGCCCTCGAATGGCTTCTTGATATCCATGGCCTCGTAGGGACAGACCTGCTCGCACCTGCCGCAGCCGATGCACAGATCCCGGTCGACCTCAATCTTTCCTGCGAACGGCTCGTCGCCCGGCGGGACAGCCAGCGGCTCGCCCTCGACGGCTATCGCTTCTTCCGGACAGATAATTGCACATAGCCCGCAGTAGTCGCATAGCTCCTCATCAACCAGGAGCTGCTCGTAGGGCACAAGCTGACGGGGCTCCTTCTCCCGCTCAGTTCTGTCAACCAGCAGAAATGCCTTACAGAATCCCGCACATCTGCCGCAAAGGTTGCATTTCTCAGTGTCTACTGCGATCTTGCCCTTGATCCCAGTTCTCAGAGGCCCATAGTCCTCGCGGGTCTTATTGAATGTGATTTTGATTGCCTTTGTGGGGCAGACCGGCTGGCAGAGCAGACAGGGCTTGCACTTCTCGTTTGGCACAGCCTCTGAGAGGAGACGCGGATACCTATCGAGCGCTGCAAAGTCCACCATGTTTTGGGTCATGCCTGGGCCTCAGTCGCTTCAGCCATATCTTGGGCGGGCAGTTCTCGCAGAGTCATCTTGAAGGCTCTTGTGGGACAGAAATTGACGCACATGCCGCAAAAGGCGCAGGCATCCAGGTCGATCAGAACCGGCGGCGCATCCAGGCCCTTGGCGATCTCCTGAAGCGGGCCCTCCTGCAGGGCCTGTTTAGGGCAGAGGGCGACGCAGATGGAGCATCCTGCGCACTTCTTGTAATCGTAGTCCAGGAGGATCTCCCTCTCTTTGGTCTTCTGTTTGGCCAAGATGTGCGAGTCCTGTACGTCCATCTCCTTTTCAATCTCCATCATGGCTCAGGCCTCCCCCTCATTCCTGTTATTCTTCAGCTTCTTCAGCTCAGTTCCAACGGGCCCCATTGCCTTCAGCTCGGC
Source organism: Methanothrix sp. (assembly GCA_028679775.1). Lineage (GTDB taxonomy): Archaea > Halobacteriota > Methanosarcinia > Methanotrichales > Methanotrichaceae > Methanothrix. The sequence goes on from JAJRAX010000119.1 coordinate 10,426, forward strand.
TATGAACTCCCGCAGATCCTTGGCATAGATCTCGCCTTCGCTGGCAGCACACCAGACGATCTTGACTCTGCCAGGATTCAGTCCAATCTTCTCAAGAACGCCCTTGAGCACCTGAACCCTCTGAAGAGCCTGATAGTTGCCGTCCCTGTAGTGGCACTCGCCTATCCGGCAGCCGGCTATGAGCACTCCGTCCGCACCCCGTCGCAGGGCCTCTAAAACGAAGCTTGGGTCCACTCGAGCCGAGCACATCACCCGGATGTTTCTGGCGTTGGTTGGATACTGAATGCGTGAGGTTCCGGCCAGGTCGGCTGCTCCATAGCTGCACCAGTTGCATAGGAAAGCAACAATCAGGGGAGACTCCTTCTTTTCAAAGGTTGCAGCCCTCACCTGGGCTAAAATCTGCTCGTCTGAGAAGAAACGCATATTGATGGCGTCCACCGGACAGGCTGCCGCACAGGAGCCGCAGCCCTTACATGCAGCTTCGTCCACGTAGGCTGGGCTCTTCACTGATATGGCCTTCTTGGGGCAGATGTCCACACACAGCTTGCACTTGATGCACTTGTCAGGATCGACATAAGCCGACGTGGGCTCAAGCTCAAGAGTGCCCTTGTGCAAGAGCTTGATCGCTTTTGCTGCTGCAGCGCTTCCCTGAGCGATGGATATCGGTATCTCCTTCGGACCTGAGGCGCAGCCTGCTATGAATACGCCGTCGATATGCGCCTCAACCGGCCTCATCTTTGGGTGAGCAATCTCAAAGAACCTGTCCGGCCTTCTGGACAGACCGAGCAGGTTGCCGAGCACCTCCGCATTCTTCTCAGGTTCTAGGCCCACAGAGAGCACAGCCATGTCATGGTGTACCCGTTTGATCTCTGCTGTCTGAGTGTCCTCGAAGATCAGGAATAACCTGCCGTCAACCTCTTCGATCCTGGAGACGCGGGATCGGACAAAGTTGATTCCGAGCTTCTGGGCACGCAGGTAGAACTCCTCGTATCCTTCCCCGCAGGCTCTGATGTCGATGTAGTAAATGGTGATATCTGTTTCAGGATACTTCTCTTTGACCAGTTGAGCGTTCTTTAAAGAAGCCATGCAGCAGATGCGGGAGCAATAGGGGTTTCCTACCGTTGCATCACGCGAGCCCACGCATTGCAGGAAAGCGATGGAGTCGGCAATCCGGCCAGTGCTCGGAGCCACCACATCACCTTTTGTCGGCCCGGAGGCATTGAGCATCCTCTCCATCTGCAGAGTTGTGATCACATCTCTGTACCGTCCAAATCCGTACTCCTCTTTTCGGGAAGCATCAAAGGGCTGCCAGCCGGTGGCCACGATGATGGCCCCGACATTCAGCTTGATATCCTCTGGCTCCTGCTCCAGCCGCACCGCTTGAGCCGGGCAGGCCTGCTCGCAGCGGCCACAGCCTATGCAGGCCTTGGGATCAATAGTGGCCGCCAGGGGTACCGCCTGGGGGTAAGCAATGTAAATGGCCTTTCTCTTGCCGATACCAAAATCGTATTCACTCGGAACCTCAACCGGGCAGACGCCGGCACATTCGTTGATGCAGCCTTTGCACAGCTTCTCGTCAACATATCGCGCTCTCTTTATGACTGAGACTGTGAAGTTTCCGACGCTTCCCTCCACTCCCAAGACCTCTGAGTAGGTGAATAGAGTAATATCAGGATGGTTGAAGACTTCAGACATCTTTGGGCCCAGCACGCAGATGGAGCAGTCGTTCGTCGGAAAGACGTCTGTGAGCAGAGCCATGTAGCCACCGATGGTCGGCCTGCGTTCGACCAGAAAAACGTGCAGCCCGGCATCTGCCATGTCCAGAGCAGCGGCGATGCCGGCCACTCCACCGCCTATCACCAGAACGTATTTGCTGACTGGAATGCTCTCCGGCTCGAGAGGTCGCAGGAGCGCTGCCTTTGCCACGCCCATTCGGATGAGATCCTTGGCCTTCTCTGTAGCCATAGCAGGCTGGTCCATGTGCACCCAGGAGCACTGCTCACGGATGTTGGCCATCTCCAGCATGTATGGATTCAAGCCGGCTTTACTGATGGCCCGGCGGAAGGTAGGCTCGTGCAGGCGTGGCGAGCAGGCGGCCACCACCACCCGGTCGAGCTTGAACTCAGCGATATCTTTCTGGATCTGCTCCTGGCCGATGTCCGAGCAGGAGAACTGCAGATCGCGGGCCACGGTCACATCTGGCAGGCTCTCGGCAAAGCGTTTCAGCTCCTCCATATTCAAGACGCCGGCGATGTTCAGACCGCAGTGACAGACGTAAACACCAATGGGCATGGGATTTCAGATATATAACTGCCTTAAGTCACTTAAACTTATGCAATTATGATTGACAACGCATAGCTTCACAGACCTTACGAATCGCAAGGATGGTGAGTTGTGCAGACAGTCCGAACTTTTCCCTAATGGGATAATAGACGGTCTTTTGTACTTCTATCCTGTTGGCACTATGGATAGCAAAAACAGTCTCAGCTATTTGGCTGCAAGCTTCGTTAAACCTCTCCATTGTTTCATAAAGCATCTTGTATTGTTCTTTTGAGGGGTCAAGCTTAACCAACAAGGTCTGAAGCATAGTATTGTATATAATCGTCAATGGTTAATA
>JAJRAX010000120.1 GCA_028679775.1 Methanothrix sp.
TCTCGAGTGGGATAAATATAATGCTTACCAGAATCATGCTTTCAAGAATATCTCTGTACTGTAACTCAAAAGCAATAACGCCGCTGCAAGGGTGATTGTGATTGTCATCTGCATGAGCCGCAGGGCGCGTGGCACGTCTTTTGTCTCAGGCTCGTCTCCCTCATCCAGCAGAACGTAATATCCTGGCTTGTCGAGGCGAATGCCAAGCGATCCCGCGCATGCGGCCATAGGCCAGCCGGAGTTGGGGCTGGGTGTCCTGCCATGATAGCGAAAGGCCGCTCTTAGTGCAGCGTTCGCACGATCTGGACGGGCCAGGGCAATGAGATAAATGGAGAGCCTGGCCGGAATGAAGTTGGCCAGGTCGTCAAGTCTTGCACCCGCAAATCCGATCTCTTTGAGTCCTTTTGTCTTGTAGCCGATCATGGAGTCCATGGTGCTGATGGCCTTGAAGGCCAGAGCCGCTTCAAGTCCAAGGCCAAGCGGCGAAAAGAGCAGATAATAGAATATGGGCGAGAGTATGGAGTCCACATAATTTTCAGAGAGCGACTCGATCACAGCGCTGCTGGCCTGACTTTTGGTGAGTGTGCTCGTGTCCCTGCCAACGAGAGCCGGAAGCATGGACTTCGCTCCCTCCATGTCAGTGTCAATCATCTGGCCGATGTCATGGGAGACCTGCAGAAGGCATCTAATTGCAAATGTTGACTTTAGGAGATAGGCGGAGACGATGAGCGCCAGAAATGGAATATAACCGGCAGCTTTTACGAGAAAGTGGCCGACCAAAACGGTAGTTACTATTACTATTGCCGCCAGGATTATGCCGCTGGTCCTGCTGGGGCTCGCACGGGCGCGCAGGAACGCGATCAGCTTTCCGATCCACACAACGGGATGGACTCTCGCTGGCATCTCGCCCAGGAATATGTCCAGGGCAATAGCCAGAAGAAATACGGCGAAGCTTTCAGCTATCATTGCTTCTTCCTCCATACCATCACAATCGCTCCACCAGCTTTATCCAGACCTCTTCTAGGCTCTCTCCTCTCATAAGGCAGTCCAGCACCATCTCTGCCACTTCCGGCCTGTGAATGATCATGCAGGACTGGCAGGACCAGCCTTCCTCCAGCTCCCGCCCGCCAGTTCTGGGGTCTCTGCAGGGATAAAACGGGCAAAAGCAAAGCGAGCAGTCCTGGTCGGCAGAGTGGCAAGGAAACCTCTCGCAGTTCAGCCTCTGCATTTGCAGGCCTTCTCCAAGGCTTTGATCAGCCGTTCGTTTTCGTCCCGGTTTCGAACTGCTACCCGAATATAGCTCTTGCCGAGGCCAAATGACTGGCAGTCTCGCACAAGCACTCCCTCATGCATTGTCCTCTCTGCCAGAACGTCGGACGCAAGACCGCGGGGGCGGATGTCCACCAAAATGAAATTGACGCTGCTCGGGACAGGCTCCAGCCCCAGCCCCATGAGTGAGTCCTGCAGCCAGGCAATTTCCGTCTTAATAATCTGCCGCGAACGCATAAGATGGTCATCACAGCCAAGCAGATATTCTCCCGCTCTCGCGGCCAGCGAGCTGATTGACCAGGGAATTCTGGCCAGGTTCATGATCCGGGCAAAGCTCTCATTGGTCACCCCGAACCCCAGGCGCAGGCCGGGCACGCCAAAGGACTTGGTGAGCGACCTCATGACGAAGAGGGACTCTCTATTCGGCGCGAGGGCTGCCACGCTCTCCTTGGGCTCTGACAGCTCGATGAATGCCTCGTCCACGAGCAGAAATGTCTCGGAGGCCTCGCACCTATCGGCGAGATCCGTCACCTGTCTGGCAGAAAGAAGCCTTCCTGTGGGATTGTTGGGATTGCAGAGAAATAGCAGCTTCGCCTCCGCCAGCAGGCTGTCGCTTACGATTGGCAGGCCGTCCTCGCCGATGTCAACCTTTGTTACCCTTCCTCCGGCTAAGATCGATTGGTTGGTGTACTCGCCGAATGACGGCGTTGGCACAAGAGTCAGGTCTCCGTCCTCAAGGCAAGCCTCGGCAAAGAGCCTGATCAGCTCAGAGGAGCCGTTGCCCGGAACTATGCATCTATCATCTACATTCGTAAATTTTGCCGCGGCGCGACGATATCCAAGGTAGCTATTGTCCGGGTAGTGGCCGAATTTTTTTATCTCTTCCAAAATCAAATTTTCCAGTGGTGGCGAGCCTAGAGGATTGATGTTTGCCGAGAAGTCCAAAGGCTCCGCTCCGAGAATCGCAGCCGCTTCCTGTACTTTGCCGCCGTGTTTGCATTCTTCAGCTCTGGCAAAGCTCTTCCGTATCCGGTTTATCATGAGTTCGCAGGCATTCTTGTGTTAATGCATTTCAAGCTTGTGGATAGAAAAAACTCCATTAACGATCGTGACTGGACTGCATCAGTATGCTCTGTTGATTGATATATAGAAATACTACTATGAATCTTCGTAAGATCACCAGACTTTTATATTATTAGGTATCCGAAAGTGTTTTATCTACTCTATGCGAACTCAAGCGGCGTATATCAAAGGAAGAGGAGGCTAAGATTCCGATGGCAACAAGAGAGGGCAGCTTTTCGGTTGAGGACATGAAGAACGTCCAGATCAACATCGGAGCTGTCGTTAAGGAGGCCGAGGAGTGGGACCAGGAGATGGGTCCACATCCCAAGCCAGGCGTGGCAACGCTCAGAACCTGGGATCATATCATCGCCAACAGGTACAAGATCATGTACGCACCCGCAGACGATACATGCTCGCTTTGTACCTATGGTCCATGCGACCTGACCGGAAACAAGCGCGGAGCATGCGGCATTGATCAGGCCGGTGCCTGCGGCAAGATCGTTCTCATTGCTTGTCTGATGGGTACCTGCGCTCACTCTGCTCACGGCAGGCATCTCTACCACTGGTTAATCGACAAGTTCGGAGATATGAAGTATAACATGGGCGACGAGATCCTGGTGGATTCTCCCTTATACCAGACCATCATGGGCACCAAGCCCAAGAGCTTCAAGGACTTCGCTGAAGGCCTGAACTACCTTGAGGAAGAGGTCGTCCAGCTTCTTGCAGCCTGTCACACCGGTCAGGAGGGCGCTTACATTGACTTCGAGTCTAAGGCTCTGCATGCCGGCATGTTGGACTTACTAGGCATGGAGATCTGCGATATGATGCAGATCGTAGGCTACAACATGCCCCGCGGTGCAGCAGATGCCCCGCTCATTGAGATCGGCATGGGCACTATGGACCAGAACAAGGGCGTTCTCATTGCCTACGGTCATAACCTGGCAGCCGGTTCCGAGGCTATGATTTATGCCGAAGAGAACGGTCTTTGGGACAAAGTGGACATCGGCGGCGTCTGCTGCACAGCTCACGACCTGAACAGGATTGGTCTGGGCAAAGGCGAAGCCAAGGTTCCTGCCGGCATAGGCATCAAGCCCAAGGTGGCTGGCGCTATCGGCTGGTGGAGAAAGATGGTCCGAGCCGGCGTTATGGATTGCGTGATGGTAGACGAGCAGTGCGTCTGGTGTGATGTTCTGGCTGACTCAGAGAAGCGCAAGATACCAGTCATTGCAACCACCGACAAGATCATGCTGGGCCTGAAAGACAGGACCAACGATCCCATCGACGCCATTGTGGACGACCTGGTTAACTTCCGGGTTCCCGGCGTTGCTATTCTCGATCCCGCCAAGGCAGGAATTGTGGGCATCAAGACCGCTATCGCAGTCAAGCCCAAGCGTGCCGAGGCCAGGGCCCAGAACCTGTTCACAGAAGCGCAATTCCAGGAGAACATCAAGAAGTGCACCACCTGCAATGAATGTGCCTTCGTTTGCCCGCCACATATCAGAATCAGCAAGCTCATAGGAGATGCAGTCAAGGGCGACATGTCCACATTCTCCAACACATACGAGGTTTGCGTTGGATGCGGCAGGTGCGAGCAGGTTTGCCCACAGGGCATAAACATCCTGGACTTATTCGAGTATGCCAACCGTCAGGTAGTCAAGGACCAGAAGTATAAGATGAGATCCGGACGCGGCCCCGCGCGCGACACTGAGATCAGGGCTGTAGGCATGCCCATTGTCATGGGAACCATTCCCGGAATCATAGCTCTCGTCGGATGCAGCAATTACCCCAACGGCACCAAAGAAGCTTACGATATGGCCAAAGAATTCGTGGATAGGGGCTACATTGTTATCACCTCGGGGTGCATGGCCATGGATATGTCTCTCTACACTGATTCTGATGGCAAGACCATTTGGGAGCAATACGGCGGCGGCCTCGATGGAAGGAACATCTGCAACACCGGCTCCTGCGTCTCCAACGCCAACATCGGCGATGCTGCCATCAAGATCGCTACCATATTCGCCCACAGGAACCACAGGGGCAACTTCGACGATATCGCCGACTACATCATGAGCAAAGTTGGCGCCTGCGGTGTGGCCTGGGGAGCATACTCTCAGAAGGCTGCAGCTATCGCAACGGGCTGCAACAGGTTAGGAATACCAGTAGTCGTTCAGCCTCACTCTGTCATGTACCGCCGCTCATTCATAGGCAGGACTGACAAGCCCGAGGACTGGATGGTCATCGATGCTCGCGACGGCAAGATGCAGCAGATTGAGCCCGCACCTGAGGCCATGCTGTACATAGCCGAGACCAAGGAAGAGGCCATGCTCGAGATGGCCAAGCTCTGCTTCCGGCCTTCTGATAACAGCATCGGCAGAGGAATCAAGCTGACTCACTACTGCGATATCTCCATGAAATACTTCGGCAAGTTGCCGGACGACTGGCACATCTTCGTCCGAGATGTCAAGGATCTGCCGTTGGTCTACAAGGAAGAAATGCTGAAGACTCTCGAGTCGAAGTTCGGCTGGAAGATTGATTGGAAGGCCAAGAAGATCCTCTCCGGACCGCTCAGACCTGCGGATGTAAGCTTCGATCCGACCAACCTGGCTAGGAAGATCAGGACCAAGAAGTGAGGGCAAAGGAGGAGATAAAAAATGGCAGCAGAAGTTAAGAAGGGCATCGATACCACCAAGAACGCCATTCCCTTTGAGATGGCCCAGATTCCCGGGCCAGAGATGGCCAAGTGCTACATGCCGAAGGTTCTCGGCGCTATTATCAAGAAGTCCAAGAGGCCACTGCTCGTGGTTGGAGCAGAGCTCTTTGACGACCCCATCATGTTCGAGAAGATGATCGAGATCGGCAAGATGGGCATACCCATCGCCGCCACGGCGCATTCCGTGAAGGGCTTTGTGGACAGAGGATACCTGGAGAACGTCTATCAGATCGGACTGCACCCCCTGACCAGCTACCTGCGCTTTTCCGATTGGATGGGCTTGGACGGCAAAGGCCAGTATGATACCGTAATCTTCATGGGCATCTTCTACAAATTCGCCAACGCCATGTTCGCAACTCTCAAGAACTTTAACAGGAACATCAAGCGCATATCCATTGACCGCTACTATCACGTCAATGCCAATATGACCTTTGGAAACATGGCCTTCACGCCGGACGACTATCACGCCGCCGTGGACGAAGTAATCGCAGCAATGAAGAAATAAAGTTCATCTCATTAAAACAGAAGAGGTGTATTAATGGCAGACATAAAGTTGGATATATCCCCCATGTATGAGGGCGAGAGAATCAGAAA
>JAJRAX010000121.1 GCA_028679775.1 Methanothrix sp.
GTGCCCCGCATCAAGCCGCTACGCGCAATGCCTGAGAAGGAGATTGCCATTTACTGCATGGTAAACGGAGTCTTCACAGAGTCGCCGGAGTGCCCCTATGCCGACCTCTCCCTGAGGGCGGATGTCAGGGACATGATGAACCAGATCGAGAGCGGGTTTCCGGGAACCAAGCAGTCCACGGTCCGGGGATTCGAAAAGATCGCGGCACGGGAAAAGGGCAGGTGGGCCCAGATTGAGCTGGATGAGTGTCGCGTGTGCGGCGAGCCGTGCGTCAAGGAGCGGTGCAAGGCGTGCGAGCTGCTGGAAAAGCTTAAGCGATAGCGCGGAAATAAATAAAATCGCTAATAAACCGTTACCCTCTTCACCCCATCAATCTCCATGAGCAGGCGCACTAGGTCTCCTGGAATCCGGCCCTCGGTGATGAGGGTCAATTTTGGGCTTTCCACAAAATAGGGATCATCTGATACAGCCTGCCGAATTGACAGCCCGTTTTTAGCAACAGCGCTCGCCACATCTCCGAGAAGCCCAGTCTTCGCGGCATCAACGGGCGTGATCTCAATGACACCTAATCCCAGAATCGGGGCCACATCTCCGAGAAACGTCATTGACCGCACATTCCTAAAGATCCTCCAGAGAGCCTCATCCTCGCGAATGGCCTGGGCGGTGGTGTCCACGACCCGGCGATCCACGTCCAGCTCCTTGGCGATCTGAGCGTGAGGAATCTCAATATGTCCCGATACAACGCGAGACTCGTCGTTGATCTGAAAGCCCCTTTGCAGGATGAGGCGGATGACCTTCTCCTGAGCCGGGAACCTCTTGAACTTGTTTAAAATTTCCTGCCACATGGTGAGTCTCTCCATTAATCGCCTTAAAGGTACAAAAGGGCTTGCCTTTACGAGAACATCTCTTTAGGAGGCTGACGGTACTCCTTCTTTGCGTTGGGAATTATCTCTTCCAGATGGCGCTGGGTGATATTGCTCTCATCCATAATGGCATGGTGCAGCGCCGCTTTCAGAACCTTTTCCACCAGATCTCTTCCAGAGAAGCCCTCCGTCTGGCGGGCTACCTCCTTCAGATTCACTCCCTCCATCGGGACTGGCAGGGTGGCTGCATTCTTTTCGAGAAGAGCCAGGCGCTCCTCCATATTGGGCAGCTTGAACTCGATCTCTTCCTCGAAACGTGAACGCACAGAGGCATCTAGGACATCGATCTGATTTGTGGCCGCGATGGTGCAGACCCCCTTGCGACTTGTGATTCCGTCCATCTCGGTAAGCAGGGAATTAACTATCTCCGAGACGTCGCCCCTCAAATCCTGATACCTTCGGTCCAGAGCAATGGCGTCCAGCTCATCTATGAATATGATGCATGGTGCCATCTCCTGCGCTTTCTCATATAGACTGTGAATCTGCCTGGCCCCCTCGCCCACGTACTCTCCAATGAGGCTGGTGGACTTCACAGCCATCATGGGAACTCCAGTCTCGGCTGAGAGTGCCTTGGCGATCATTGTCTTCCCTGTGCCAGATACGCCATAGAAAAGGATGTTTTTCGGAGCCCATCGCCCAAACTTCTCAGGATCTGCCAGGAATCTCTCCACGATCTTGACCTTCTTCTTGGCCGTCTCCTGACCCACCACATCCTCAAAGTGAACATCGTACTGGACCTTATTCTTGGGCGCCTCCTTCTGCTCGACCTTAATGGTGGTCTGTCCTCCCATCACTGAGGATCTGGGGTACACTTTTACCACCTGAAAGGCGAAATCCGGATAAAGCCTGCTGTCGAATAGATAGCATCCGTAGAACAGCTTCTCTCCATACCACTGCTCTTGGGCATAGCGCTCGAACAGCTTGGAGTCGGAGACGACAGGATGCTCTTGAAATACGCTCTTCAACGGATAGCCCGCAGGCCGCAAGAGCACAAACCTGGCTCCGATCGCCTTTCGCTTCTCAGGCTTTGCCCCTTGTGACTTGTTCTGGCTCTTTTGGATGGATCGCACGATATAGACACTGCCGGCATTGATAGTTAAATGTTGGCATTGTCCTGGCGGTTCCAGGGGTTCCGACAGTAATTAATATTACCTCTTCCAAGCAGTAACCAAAGAACATGCAGTAGGAGGATCTTTATGGCAGGTGGAAATGGGCTGGCAATTGGTTTGATGGTTATTGGATTCGTTGTACTATTCTTGGTGCCCCTCGCCTTCTTGACGAGCTTGTTCAACGTCTAAAGAAGCCGGTCGGCAGGATTTTTTGTTTTTTTCTTTCCTCGTTAGCTCTGTCTATGTTCGGCTGAGAAACCATGACTGATTTGCCTCTTAACGATGCTTATGCCACCCTGTTACCTTCTTTAAAAAACAACAAATTTTTTATAGACGTGGCCACAAAGATAATTTCTGGAATAAAAAGGGTCCCGCCTGAATTCATGCCATTCGAGGTAGACTTGAGAGATGATGTTATTTTGATATCAATATTGCTGGTTCTGTCTACCTCGGCCTGCCAGGCTTCCGAGGAAAATGATCTCTGGCTGCTCTTGTCCAGCTATGAAGATATAGGCATCACCATAGAGGACCTGGCCTTCTTTTTAGCAACGCATGGCTTCAATGCTAAACCGTCATCGAATGATTCCTATGTTACTGTTGTTATGAGTTCAGGAAAGGAGGTCTATCTCACACCCAATGGTGCCTCTCCAAGGCTCGCAGACCTATGGATGACTCCACCCACCTCCAAGTCAGGACCGGTCCAGGTAATACCGGGTGATGCCATCAAAATCAATGCGTCTTACGTTATGGCGGATGACGAGGAATTCATCAAGTCTGTCAGCAGATACATCATGTTTCCCGTAACTCCTCTCGGAATGTGCTACGATGGATCAGAGAAGCTGGATAGCACCTACAGTGGAGCTGGATATCATGTGGTATTCCTGTATGATCCCAGCGGATTTAACTCTCAGGGACATCTTTGGATTGCCGTTGAGGATAAGAGCCACTCCGATACCTGGCTTGCGGTTGATAGCTATTACGGAGTTATGACTGCCAAGGAATACTATTCTGCACCCTACAGCTTCAGTGAGTTCCAGTATCTCGATTCTATCAACCCCAAGTGGAGGTTGGTCTAGTTGATCTATATTAGGTGCAAAATGAATGTTATATCGGCCTTACGGATGGCTATTCCTCTGCTGGCCATATCTCTGCTGGCAACGGCAGCGCAGGCTTCTACGATCTCGATATATTCTGGCCAGAGCATTCAACAGGCAATCGATGCCGCCGTTCCAGGGGACATAATCGAGATTGGGCCCGGAACCTACAATGAGAGCATCAATATCACAAAGAGCTTGACTGTACGGGCAATTGCGGGAATTGATAAGCCCTTCGTGGTTGCCAGAGGGGGAAGCAATGTGGTCCGCATTCTCGCAGACCGCTGCAGGTTGGAGGGATTGAGCCTTACTGGTGCAGTTGACTGGTCCATGTCAGGAGTCGTTGTTCTATCCCGCGACAACGTAATCGCAAACAATAGCTTTCCAGGCAACGCAATCGGCATCCTTGTTTCTTCCGAAAACAACACCTTAAACTCCAATGATGTAGGCGGCAGCTACCTGGGCGGGTTGGTTGTCTTTTCCGCTTCGAACAATTCCATCTCAAATAATCGCATTTTTTCAAACAACAACTTTGGAGTTTTGATCATTAATTCCGCGAATAATTCGGTTATCGGGAATAACGTCAGTGAAAATATGGGCGTAGGCATCAAACTATTTCAGTCCCGTAATAACTTGATAACAGACAATGTAGCGATTACCAACGATTACGGGATTGTGTTGTCCGGTTCAGAAAGCAATCAAATATTAAACAACACTGCAATCAATAACGACTACGGCATTTATCATTATTTGTCGCAGAAAAATTTTGTATCCAACAATCTAGCATATGATAATGACTATGCCCTCTATCTATGGGATTCTCATGCCAACCGGTTCCTGGACAATAACCTGGAGAGAAACGATGCAAGTGGAATTATCATGTACTATTCCAACGAGAATTATTTCCAGGATAACAAGGCAAGTTTCAATGACCAACATGCAATCCATCTGATCAACTCCGATAATAACTCCATATCCAGAAATGAATTCTCCAATATCTCTGGAGGCAGCGGGGCGCGCTTTGAGGATTCAATTAAAAACAACTTTACAGAGAACCAGGTAAACTCTAATCTTGACGGCGGCATAGAGATCATCAATTCAGGTTGCAATATCCTGTCTGATAACATCATCTCCAAAAATCCTGCAGGCGTCACCATCTCTGGGATCAGCGAAGGGAACCTGATCGTCGGGAATCTGATAAACGAGGGCAATTTCGGCGTTCATGTCCTGGCCGCGAACAACAATACAATTGCCGGAAACGATCTCGGCAAGATTTCTGATGGCATATATCTCAACTTATTGGAAAATGCCAGTCTCCAGGGAAATGAGATCCATGATTGTCCGAATGGCATGGTCTTGGATGGATGCCTGAAGAGCAACATCTCTGGTAATCATCTGAAAGACTGCACGAGTGGCATAGTGCTCAGGGATTCCAGCCAGAACAGCCTTGTGCAGAATGAGATTGTCCGCTCTAAAGATGGCATAAATCTGGATAGGTCCTCAAATAATCGCATCCAATCCAATGAGCTATCCAAGAACACAAATGGAATATCCATTACGAAGTCCATGAGAGATGATTTGACAGGAAATATGGTGTCGAGCAGGGATACTGGCATCAGTCTGAGTAGCTGTACCCTGTGCAATATCACAGGCAACTCGGCAAGGGGATGTCGTCATGGCATAGTGCTGGTCAATTGCAGCCGCAACCTGTTGATGCAAAATAACCTGAGCAAAAACTATGAAGGGCTTCATCTGGATGAAGGTGTGTACCCCCTGCAGTCCAGCGGAAACGAGATCTATCTGAACTTATTTGCGGACAATGATCGCGATGTCTATTCATTTATATCGAGCAACTCCTGGATGTCAGCAGAGGCTCTATCATATCGGTTCCATGAAAAGACCTTCAAGAATTGCCTTGGAAACTACTGGCAGGAAGCTCAATTGAAGGACGACAATGGCGACGGCATCAGCGATCTGATTTATAACATCGGCACCGACATCGACGAACGTCCATTGATGGAGTCGCCTGAAAGCTACGGAATCCTTTGATGTCTTCGCAGGGGTTAGATTTAAGACCTTGGCAATGGCTTCTGAATGCGGAGGAATCAGGAGAATGGGATTTAAATGTGTTGTAATAGCTTTGGCCTTTGTAGCATGCCTTTGCATGACGGCCTATGCTCAGGGGCCCAAGAATGTGTACGTCGAGGGCGAGTATCCTACTGAAAATATGTCTGGGACTCAGGCTTATCAGGAGGTTCGCGAGGGTGAGTATAATAATGTGAATGACGCGGAGCTCTCCTTCCGAAATGAGAGTCTGTTTACCATAAGAAAGGATACCGGCATGAGCCCGAATGTTCCGGGTAAGGGCGTAAGGACTCCAGTCGCAGTCGTCAGGGGATTGGGCGTAGCTCCGGCAGCAGGAAGCTGGGCTTTTACCCTCAATGATGTTGATAAGAGCTATCTCAAGCTGGATCTTTATCAGACCGGTGATGCGGTTTTCGGATCCGGGGAGCTGGCAGCAGGTGGAGTTGTAACTCCTGTGACCGTTGGAGGTAGCGTTTTAGGCGATCAGTTGGCGTTATTCGTGATCCCAACAGGCAGCCAGAATATGTATCGCTTCAGCCTGACCATTAATCCGGGCGCCATGGATGGAGAGTATATCTTTACAGCTCCTGGAATAACCCAGCCAGGCGTTGCTTTCGGCAGCCAGATCTCACCCCAGGCATCTGCTTCTGCAGTCCCGCAGACAGCACAGACAGCTTCCGTGGTTCAGACCACAGCCACAACAGCTCAGCCAACAACACAGGCTGCTGTCGTGCCGGCTGCATAGGCCAGCCACATGAGATTGCGGTAATTGAACCACTGACGCTCTCTAAATCATGAGGGGCGTCATCTTCGGTTCACACTCTTTTTGTAATAGTCTTGTAGTTTATGACCTTGAATATCATAACGGATACTATTATTAACCTCTCCATCTAAAACAACGGCGGAGGGTTAGTGAATATGGCAAATAATATGACAATCAAAACGATTCTTATAGTATTATTATTTCTCACTCTTGCTGCCAATGCATCATCTCAGGGTTACATGGGAACTGTGAGTACAGGTACCGGCATAATACCTGTGATAACAGTTGGCAAGAGCTTGATTTCAGCCTCCAGTGTAGGCGCAATATCGACCCAGGCAAATCTCACGGGCGACTGGTCAATGGATCTGAAAGGATCTGAAAAGAGGCACCTTGATCTGCAAGTTTACCAGGAAAAGGATCTAATCCTCGGCAGCGGCCAAATGTCAGATCAACAGAAGGGCCTGGATGTGACGGCATCCGGATCTATAGCCGGGGATGGTCTGACGGTATTCGTCTTTGTGGTAGATACCCGGCAGGTGTTTCGGCTCAAGCTCTCTCTGTCTGGCGTCTCTCTTGCAGGGGAGTATGAGTCTCTGTCCAAAGGTACTGGCATCGAGTCAGGAACGGCAACTGGACAGGTAACATCGGCAGAAGTTTCCGGTCAGGCGACTGTTCTTGGCAGGAGCGTGAGCCCCAGCGCCACATCGGGGGCCCGGGTGGGCAGTGCCGTAGGAGGCACGACCACGGACAATAATGTAATCGTCCTCGGAAATCTCACTGGGAAATAGGAGTGCTTTGGGGCAAGAAGGACTGGCAGCAAAGTGATCGAGGCAAGGGCCCCAGTCCTCCGTCCAATCCCAATTACTTTTTTTGCTAAGATTCTTGATAAAAAGGAAAAGAAGCGCCCGGACCTGGATGTCATCTCTATTTTACAGGTAATGCTTATATACTTTCAAAGCCTTATCCCTATCAGGTGAGCGTGTGGTAAAACCGGATAGATCGCGATACATTTGGGTCTATTGCAAGTCAAAAACCCAAAAGGAGCAATGGCAAGCCCTGGCAGATAAGGCAAAGACACCTCTCTCTAAGTGGTGCGTATCGATTATCGAGGAGCGGATCGCAGAAGAGGATGATGGCCAACCGCGGCGAAAAATGCTAAAAGAAGTGGAGAGCCTGATGGCCGAGAACAAGACCCTTCGCGAGGATCTCCGCCAAAAAGAGGTAGTTCTCTCTCGATATGAGGCAGAGTTGCGGCGCTACCGTGCCGAGCCCTTCCAGGCTGACCAGTTCGCAGGCATCCGGCCATACTCGCGCGAGCTGGTGGACATCCTGAAGGCCCGCGACCATGTGGGTAGCTATCAGATCCTTGAGCTGTTGGGGGTCGCTCCTGGTGAAGCGGAGGCCATAAAATCAGTGTCAAAGCAACTGGAAGAGCTGGAGAAGTTCAACCTGGTCAAGGCTGATGGCAAGGGCTGGCAATGGATCAGATAATCAAAGAGTTTGAACGAGATTGTAGAGTTCGGGGAATGGCCGAACGCTCCATCAATTCCTACCGCACTTGCCTCGATGCCTACCAGGATTATCTGGCGGCCAGGGAGAAGGGCTTTCTAACCGCAAATAAGGATGATCTGGTAGGCTTCATAGAATCTCTGAGGCTGGACAGAGGACTCTCGATAACGACGGTTAAGCGCTACCTTGCGGCACTGTCTTCTCTCTGCGAATACCTGGTTTTCAAAGAGCAGATCCAAGCGAACTACGTGAGGCCGGTTCGTAGCCGGTATATCAGGAGCTACAAAGAGACTCCTGAGGGGCGTAAGCTCATTTCGGTGGGCGAAATGACTGGCCTGATCAATTCCACACTCGATATTAGAGATAAGGCGGTTATCGCACTCCTGGCAAAGACAGGCATAAGGCGCAACGAGCTTGTCACCCTGGACATGAGCGATGTGGACTTAATAGAAATGAGGATCAAGCTGAAGCCCACAGCAAAACGAACCAATCGGACGGTATTTTTTGACGATGAGGCGGCCTATCTCCTCAGGCGTTGGCTGAAGATTCGGGAAGACATGAATAAGATGGGCATCTCTGCCTTATTCCTGAATGCCGAAGGAGAGCGGCTTAACAGATCAGGAGTCTATAATCTTGTGGTCGAAGCGGCCAGGCGTGTTGGCCTGCATGATCACACGTCTGAGCGGCTTGAGGACCACTTTGGCCCGCACTGCTGCCGTCACTGGTTCTGTACTCATCTCTTCCGGGCCGGGATGAGGCGCGAGTTCATCAAGGAGCTGAGGGGCGATAGCAAGAAAGAGGCGTTTGATTTGTACAACCACATCGATTTAAAAGAATTAAAAGAGGCTTACCTGGCGTGCATACCGCAATTGGGGATCTAATCCTCAATCTCCTTTTGCCACTTCCCCAGGATCTTCACAGCTCTATCATAAACAAAATCATGATGATCTACGCATAAAAATGTGATTATATCATTCTTGACCACATAGACAATTACATAAGGATCTACATGGGAGCCGCGAGCATGTCTTAGCTGGTGATGTTTCGGAGCACCTATCGATGGATTATCGAGGATCTGGCCGATTTTCTTGAGAAGACGTTGCTCCAGCGCCTTGTTCTTCCTGGTGAGCCTTGAAAGTTGCTCATCAAACTCTGGCGTTGAGTCAAAATTCATGCGCCTTACTCAAGGTTCTTCAGGTGGTCCAAGAACTCTTCTTTGGTCTTGAAGGACTTGACTTGACCTGCCTTGTACTGACTGATGCTCCTGGCAAGGCCCTCTTCAAATCTCCGAAGGGCGGCCTCGTTGGCATCTTCTATGACGGCTTCCTTGGTTGCTCCGGCCATGATAGACACTCCTCGCTGTTGGGCTATAAGGATTGTGTAGGGCGGTCAGGGGCATTGAGGCGCGAGACCCTGAGAAGATCGCCAGGAGAGCCAAGAACAAGCTGCTAGGGCGGCTGTTGGGCAAGCTGAGGGCGTGGTAGATGAGGCCCGACCTTATATCATTTGAATCGTTGCATCATTCTGGCGGCTCTTCTTCGCTTTGCTTGAAGTCACAGATCTTCCCGTCTATCATAGCCCGCGGCTTGCGTGGTGGTTTGGTTGGGAGTTCTTTTTTTATCACTTGTAGAGTGCACCCACATCGTCCCATCATATCTGCTCTTCTGTTCATCTCAGCGTAGACGGCAGCGGCATCGCGCTCTTGATGCCATTTCTTTTGCCACTCTTCGGAATCATCAATTACTATAATACTTGGATCAACATATCTCTGAATATGTTCAATATGTTGGCTAAGAATGTCACAAATGGTACTATTATGACTTGCTAGAAGATTATAAAAAACATCCTGATCGTGGTTCAAGGGTATATCTCGAATGGCTCTTTGATTTCATCTTCTCGCCTACAACCAAAACAGGTTATGTGATGCTGGATGAAACAATAGCATCGACGAGAAAGCGAAA
>JAJRAX010000122.1 GCA_028679775.1 Methanothrix sp.
AAGGAGAGATCAAGCCGGATGGAGAGATCTCAGATGAGATGGTCGCGAGCGTTACCCGGGCGGCTGCCAAGCTCGGCGTGCGTTCCATCAAGTTCACTGGTGGAGAGCCACTGCTGCGCCACGACCTGGCCGGACTGATAGGAGAGATGCCCCAGGAGCTGAATCTCTCTTTGACCACAAATGGCATTCTTCTGGCTGAGCAGGCCGGGTCCCTCGCGAAGGCAGGGCTCGACCGGGTCAATGTAAGCCTGGACTCGCTTAATCCTGAGACCTACATGGCAATAACAGGAGGCCGGGAGGGAGACCTGGAGAAGGTTCTGGCAGGAATTGATGCTGCACTTGACGCGGGCCTCACTCCAATCAAGCTCAATATTGTGGTCTTGAAGGAGAACGAGGCGGAGATCCCAGGCTTGATTGATTTCTGCAGAAAGAAGGGATTGATTGCGCAGCTCATCCAGCTCTTGGACCTGAAGCACCAGGGGATATCTGGAGACATCGATGCCATTGAGCAACGCCTTGCAGAGCAGGCCGACTCTGTCCATACTCGCGAGATGCATCGACGACGCAAGTATTTCATAGACGGCGCTGAGGTAGAGATAGTGCGGCCCATGGACAACACCGAATTTTGCGCGAACTGCACCAGGCTGCGCGTCACATCGGACGGAAAGATCAAGCCCTGCTTGCTTAGAAGCGACAACCTGGTCGAGATCGGCACCTGCGACTGCGAGAGGATCAAAGAGCTGCTGCAAGAGGCAAATTCTCGAAGAGAGCCGTATTTTGGAAAATCGAAAGGATTATAGCACACGTAAATGACCTAAAACCAAACATCAGGGGCCTGTGGAAATGGAAATGCCATTGCTAGGAGATATTGCTGTCATCTTTGTGCTATCAGTACTGGTTCTGTTCATTTTCCATAAGATCAAGGCACCTACCATTGTGGGTTTTCTGGTTACGGGAGTATTGGCGGGTCCGCAGGGCATGGGATTGATCCAGGCTGTGGATCAGGTAGAGGTGCTATCTGAGATAGGAGTTATCCTTCTTCTTTTTACAATCGGCCTGGAGGTATCTCTTAAAGATCTTATGAAGATCAAAAAGTATGTCCTGGTCGGGGGATCGCTTCAGGTTTCACTGACGATTCTTGCGGTCTATGCCATAATGAGATTTATGGAGTATCCGGCTGGAACATCCATCCTTTTGGGATTTCTCATATCCCTGAGCAGCACTGCAATCGTGCTGAGGATAATCCAGAGCAAAGATGAGCTATACACTCCGCAAGGCCGAACTATTCTGGGGATACTGATCTTTCAGGATATTGCAATAGTCCCTCTGATGCTCGCGACGCCCCTTCTACCAGGTGCCATAGGCAATACAACTGATTCCTCGTTAGCCATTATTGCCAGAGGTTTGGGCTTGATAGTTTTGGTTATCATTAGCGCCAAATGGATTGTGCCAACTGCACTCTATCATATTGCCAGAATTGGCGACAGGGAGCTATTCCTGCTGAGCCTCGTTGGAATATGTTTTGCAGTAGCATGGATCACCTCATTAGCTGGACTGTCGCTAGGATTGGGGGCATTTTTGGCAGGCCTTACCATATCTGAATCTCAATACAGCCACCAGGCTTTTGGCAGCGTACTGCCACTCCGAGACGCCTTCACAAGCTTCTTTTTCGTCTCCATTGGAATGCTGCTGGATGTCAATTTCCTGATGCAAAATCCGCAATACATTCTGCTCCTTGCCTCAGGAGTAATGCTTCTGAAAGCACTAATTGCCGGCACAGTAATTGCATTTTTAGGACTTCCACTGAGAATTACAATCCTTGTAGGCCTTGCCCTGAGCCAGATAGGTGAGTTCTCATTTGTCCTGTCCAAAGTCGGCCTGGAGTATGCCCTTCTGTCCAAAGATATTTACCAGATATTTCTTGATGTCGCAGTACTGACCATGGCAGCAACATCTTTTATCATATCCATATCCCCTAAAGTGGCAGATGCCGCAACGCGTCTGCCGGGTTCCAAGAAATGGAATCATTCCGAGCCACCCATAATCCCGAACATCGAGGCCATTAAAGATCATGTCATCATCGTAGGCTACGGAGTCAACGGCAGAAATGTGGCCAGATCAGCCAAGAATGAGGGGATACCTTATGTTGTTATAGACATCGATCCTGATATAGTTGATTCAGATCAAAGAATCGGTGAGCCGATTAGCTATGGAGATGCAACACAGGATTATGTTCTTAGGAATGCTGGGATCGCGAATGCAAGAGTAATGGTGATAGCAATCTCAGACAGGTCGGCAACCAGAAGGATTACGGATCTCGCCAGGAGGATGAATAGAGATGTGTACATAATTGCCAGAACAAGATATATCCATGAGATAAGAATTCTGCAAAATCTTGGTGCAAATGAAGTTATTCCTGAGGAATATGAGACATCGCTGGAGATATTTTCCAGAGTCCTTGAGAAGTACCAGGTTCCAAGAAAAAGAATTGAGTCATTTATAGACCTCATCAGATCAGATGGATATGAGATGTTCCGGAGCATTTCCAAGGAGCCATTCTGCTCTTCTGACCTCAGCATCATCCGCAACGATTTCATAACCCTCAAGGTCTCGAATGGCTCACTGGCAGCAGGAAGAACCATCAAGGATATTGAACTAAAAGAAAAGGGAGCAAATCTGCTGGCGATAGAAAGGGATTCCCAGATAATCAATTATCCCGATGAGAACTTTGTGCTTCAACCTGAGGATGTGGCCATTCTCCTTGGATCTGAATCTCATGTATCGTTGGTTGAGGAATTGTTCAAAAAAGGAGCAGAATGATAGCTGCTTAATTTTATAACGTTGGGGTAAAGGGATAGAGAAGACCCATCTCCATCAGGGGATGGGATGAATCGTACCCCTTTCATTACTTTCGCTCCGCGTGCTCGATGAAGCAGGAAGCCCTGCCCCTTCAGGGGCATGGGAG
>JAJRAX010000123.1 GCA_028679775.1 Methanothrix sp.
GGAGGTTCAATGTGGCTATCTGGACCTCAGGGTGCATGGCCCTGAGCCTTGCAAGCTCCTCCACCTGTCCCTTCAGGGACTCTTCGCATTCAACGCATAACGGGATCTCGATGTTGGTGATATGAAGGATCAGAGGCGCGCCGGAAAAGTCGGAGAGAGAGAAGTTTTCGCCGTCTGCTCCCATAGCAGTGAACGCAGGAGCGACAACGGCCTCATCGGCCAGAGCATAACCAGAGAGAACGCATAGAAATGCCGCTGCCAAAAGGATTAAAGGCCTAGCATGAGACGATGGCTGCAGCTCTAACTTGCTCGGCCTTCTGCGGGCCAGTATTGCCGCCACCCTCAGCTCCAGGAGTCTCTATTGGCCTTATAGTAGTATATCGAATCCTCGACATAAGAGTCGATATCATCCTGGCTCATGGCATCAATTTGACTGTTCCAGACCACATCCACATTGCCGTCCGGGCCCTTGGCCAGGGTAATGAAGATGGTTGTGGGAACATACTGAGTCGCGCCGTCCGGATCATAAACATCCAAAATGCCAAGGGCCTTTTCATAGCCGCTATCTTCTGCCAGAATATCATAATACTTGATATCATCGCCAAATCTGTCTACAGCCGATTGAATTCTTGGCATCTGGGCCAGACACGGCTTGCAGTTGCTGCTATGCACAAAAAGAAGCACCGGCTTGTCTTTGAGATCGTCTATTACCCAGTCAAGGTGCTCCACGGAAGAGCCGGCGTTTTCATGTTGATCGGGATATGCAGTCCACCATTCGTCGTCCGCGGTTCCGATCGCGTGTGCTGGAGTGTAGCCATCCAAGTCTAGTGAAAGAGCGGTTCCTGCTGCGGCAAAGATGGACAGGGCCATCAATGCCAATCGTGTGATGCTATGGAATCTACTGAGCATGATTTTAACCCCCAAAAATTGCGCCCCGTCAGGCACCGACTATTGCGTCCATTAGAAGCATTAACGAAAACCAGGATGTGGTGCTTTATATTTATTAGTTTTGGGCGATGGTATTGGAAATATCGGAAGAAGAGCAAGGGCAATCTGCCCTGCTCGCCTCCTCGCCCTAAGGCGTCTTTATCACACCCTGCTTGATCAGCTCTTGTATCCTGGCATCAACGATCCTGGCAATTTCTTCATCGGTCTTAATCGAGCCGCCTGATCTCTTTGCATCATCGGAGACGACTGCATCCTTTTGGAAGATGCGCAATGGATCGATGAAAAAGGGCTTCTTTCCGTCCCGGAGCCTCTTTCTGGCCTCATTCAGCTCATAGACAAAGCCTCTCTTTTCTCCTGAGCCGTCAGGCCCGAAGAAGTAGGCCTTCAGAGCATGCTTGGAGGCATCGGTGAGCCTCACCTGATCGGACTTGCCATCCTTTCCTTTTTTCATTTCTTTGCCCTCGTAAAAGAGGTCTTCAGGACTTTGGCGAATGTACTGCAGGGCCAGCGATATCACCCTGCAAAACCTGTTCTCCAGAGTATCATCTCGAAGATAGGCTTTTATGTCTCCGCCATAGGGATTTCGAAGCAGAATCAAGATCTCGTTATCTCCCTCGCCCATCTTTCTCATAGGCCAGATTTTGTTGATAGGGATGCTTGTCTCCCTGGATAGTGCCTCTCTAATTTTATCTGAGTCAATGAATCCCCGACAAAAAACCATAGCAAAGTCTGCTTTTTCCGGTGTGCAGGCAAAGAGCCTTCCCTCTTCGCTCAAGGCGGCTTTAACCAGAGCATCCTCAGGGTCCTTGCCTCTGGGCAGTGATGCATAGAGCGGCACAAATATGGGCGGCCGGGAGACTCCACCAGAAGAATTATGGGCAATGGCTTGAGTGGGAGGAATCTCGTCTGGGTAATCGCGCGCGGCCACTACAGGCTGCATGATCTTATGGATAAAGCGGTTGGCTGAAGCATAGTCATTTCCGAATCTCTTTAACAGGATCTCGTTATCAACGATAATTACCCCGTTAGCACCGTTTCCCTTGGTGAGCAGATCGTACAGGGCGCTTATGGCTGCTAGATTCCTCCTGCCCTCCTTGGAGAACTGGGCTTTGTCTGCAAAGTCTCCCAACTCAGTCAATATTCCCAGAGTGAAAACTGGATAATCCACTTTACCCTCATTCCTGATATGGTTGATGATGGGATTGATAAACCCAGTTCCAGTTCCTCCGCCAAAGGAGACAATGAACAAAATTCCGTCACATTCACCTTTGCCAATAGTTGTGAACCCTCTTATAGCGCTCCAGGCGTTGTCGAATATAGGATTTGGTGCCAGGATGTAAGATGAGCCGTTTGCAGACGGAATTCCTCCTTTTGCTTCCACCATCTCCTTGGTCATGGTTCGGGCTACTGTTTCCTGTATCTGCCAATCGGTATCAAATATCTCAAATATGGCTTTCAGGTATTGGGCGTCTCTGACAAATCCCTGCTTCTTTACGTCGTAGCCGTATTTCTCCCACACAAGCTTCTGAACCTCGCATCCATCAGGGACTGAGTCAAATGGAATATAAAAGCATGGATAGCAGCCCTCATTCATATCACCGAAAAAAGACTGAACGTTCCTGGCATCGTTCTTGTCGGCTTCAAGCCATATGCCCTGCACCATGCCGGGTGAGACGTATTCCGCTCCTGTGATCCTGGATAGAAGAGGAGACTCAAGATCCTCGTTTCCCAAAAATTCCTGGGTGACCTTTCCCCCAGCTCCGCCAATTCCGACAATGCATAGCTTCATCTTCTCGCCTCCCAGGCTTCTTTATAAATCGGCATTACCAGGATGCCAGCCGACACAATCAATAAGGCTAGGCTGAGGAGTTGGGCATCCATAGATCGATCCGGATAAATCGTGCCGACATAAGCCGACAGAACCACCGAGCAGTAAAGAGCAACTAATGTGAGGCCAATCATCTTCTTTGTGCCCTTGGAGATCGCATAAAAGCTGTAGAGTTCAGTTAACCTGAACACCCTCCGGTCATCAGGAAGCTTGTCCAGGAAGAAGATAACAACTGCTGCCAACAGACCCACGGTTATGCCGAATATGGCAAACCCAAAAGGATTGGATGCCAGTTCGGATAAGTCCATAAAGCTCACGGAATAGACTGTTGGGACCAGAAAGTAGAGAAATGCGATGGCCACGAAGAGCATTATCCACGATGCAAAAGCAAGTGCAGCGAAATTGGAGCCCTGAGAGACTGTCATCTCTTTATAAAAATGAGACTTGTCAACAGTCTTGTTCTGCAGGATGCCCATCAATTTATATACATTTTTTATGTTATTGATGTGCAACGCCGCTGCGATAATGAGAAGAAGGACCAATGCAATCGTGCCTGCTGCAAACAGGTTATCTATCAGAAATTGCACAATCGTGTCCATGCCTATCTCCGCCTCAGCATCTTGGCGATAGAATCCACAAAGCTCCTGCCGGTTTTTGCTGGATTTCCCTTCTTAGCAGAGCCTGCTCCACCTGATGAACGCTCGTGAGCCTCAACTCCCTTCTTGAGAGATCTCTCCATGAAAAATCCGATCATCGTGACAATAAACAACATCGGAAAGAGATTCAAGACCATTACGCCATTGTAGATGCTGTAGGGCACGATCTTCCTGTTGATCCTCGCTCCTTTCGTCTCCATAGAATCCTTGCCGCTCTGATCGTACTCCGAATATTTGACCCGGTAATAAAAGGTCTTGCCGGCATCGGTAACCCTGAAAGGCTCAGTCCTATTGAAGCGCACAACCACAGGCTCAGATCCGATCTTTTCAGTCTTGGTCTCCACCGTATTCCATTCACCGTTTTCGGTCCTGGTGCTGAGGGCAAATGAGACTTCGTATTCCTCCGGGTTCAGGTTCTTTGCTCTTATGGAAAATCCATATTTATCCCACCAGTAATAATTTTCGCTACTGCCGGTGAAGTCTAGACGATCCACAGAGAGCTTGGCACCTTTTTTGATATTTGGACCCTTCAAGGGCGCTTCTGGATCTTTGCTGACGTTGCCTATGCCATCATCATAGCTGTAGTAGTAAGTGAAGTTCTTTCCTGAATCGCTTTCTTTAAAGAACCCATATTCATTGGCCTTGAAGCTCACGGGTCCCGGCTTGGTGTTCATAGTCTCATTCCTGACCTCATTGCCGTTCTCATCAAGAATATGCAGGGTTACATTTAGCATATCCCCGTCTGCATCCTCAATGATCGACTTGTACTCAATGGGATCATTATATCTGACAAGACCTGATGGGGTCACATCGAAGGCGCTCATGTTAGGCAAGCTATTGGTCACATTGAAGATCAGCTCGCTGTAGAATGGTGGATTGACCCTGGAATAGCTGGCTGTGCTCCATTTATTGACGCCGTCGCTCACATTGACCCTCAGCCTCACCTCTCCGACCTTCTTGAGGTAAAGAAAAGATGGAAGCATTGTCCAGATCCTCTGAGTGGTATTGCGTTTTTCGCTATACTCATTTGTCTGAATCTTCTCAGGCCATGAGTTGACACGCCGATACCCGCTTTCCCCAGGGTCCTTTACCTCAAGATAGAGATCAAGCATCCGCCGCATCTCTAGAGGATTGTTGTTTGTGACAACTGTGATGATTTCTACCGGCTCAGTCCGGCTGACTGTGGTGTTATTTCCTCTGTAGTACATCAGCACAGTTGGGAGAGTGTAATTCTCAGTTGTAATCGGGTCCTTCCAGAGGATGGTCTTCAGCTCTTCAAACTTGGCAGGCTTGTCCTTCTTTCCGTCCTGCACTGCCTTAAGCAATTTCTCGATATCTACCGGCTTGCTGCCCCCACCTCCGCCGCCTCCGCCGGTCGATCCCGACGATTTTGTGGCCGGGCCTACCACGTTTTGCACTGACAAGAGAATGGCAAATATGACTAGAATGCATATCAATTTCCGACTCATTTTATGCTCTCCTCGTCCCTAATCTGTATATCGAAATCGTAGTACGGAGGGGCTTGAGCCACTGCCGTTTGCCATTTGTATGTCTGCTCACCGCTATCAACCTGATAATATTGGCATTGGCCCTCGGTCGTCCAGACCTTGATGTTCTCAGGAAGACTGCTGTCTCCACCAACCATGCATACAGTCAGGTTCTCTGAGGCATTAACCGTTGCTTCGAAGTAATGTATCTTGCCGCTTATGCTATCCGCTGCGTTGGATACTACAGCCACGATTTCTGGTCCCTCAAATGCCTCTGTCTCGGCTCCGTCAATCAGGAACCTGTACTCGGCCACTCCAAAGAACGGCGTCTCCCAGAAGGGCTTAAGAGTCCAGCTTACGCTTCCGATGGTGGGATCATATCGTTTCTTATCCCCTACGATCTTCCAGGGCGAATCAGATCCGAACGGCCTTACAGACAGCTCTATCCAGGGCACCTGTTTGGAACTCCAGTTAAGAAGCTGCAGAGTATACGTCAATGCATGAAGGGGATCTTTCTCATCCCACGCCTGGATGACTCCTACCCCAGGCGTTACATTGCCAATTACTGTTACCGTGCTGTTGTCAAAGACACGATTGCCCTGTCCACTGTCCCCGACTCCGGAAGAGCCCTGCTGGCTTGCCGGGGCTTTCTTGAGAACCCTCATGTAATGATCGGCAAACCTGTAATCTCCGCCGGCCAGACTCGTGTGATTGAATGCCAGGGATATTGTAAAGCTATTGCCAATGTCGTTCTCATCAAATGGGATATCGGCCTCGTACAGATACCTATCAACTCCGATGGCTCTGTCGCTCAAGTTCTCGGTCAAATTCTTGCTCGGACCTGTCAGATTCAACTTGAGAATGCCTCCGCTTTCGGTGTAGTTGATGGTAGCATGGATGAGCTGGTCTGCTTTGCCTCCTGCAGGTACATACAATGTTGTGTCATACTCCAAAATGAGCTTGGGCTCCCAGATGGGCTGCGGCTGCATTCCTTCTAATGCCACCTGCATGATATGGTCGTCAAATAACGCATATCTCTTGCCGTCCAATTGATAGTCTAAAGAGAACACGTAATTGTTACCTGCATTTGAGGCATCAAACGGCTCCGCATAATCATATCTATACCGATTAGCACCTATCTCGGTAGCACTCATCTCAGCCGCCCAGCTTTTGCCGACACCCGTCAAATTCAATGTCATTGTTCCCTCGCCTCCGGGCGAGAAGACCTCCGCGCTGAACTCCTGGTTCGCCCCCTTTTCGGCAGTGACGAAAAGCACCGGCAGGTAGCTCACATCTCCAATGGCCTTTGGCTCCTGTCCCGAAATGGCTTCATCCAGGATGACAGTCATTGTCCCGGAGAACATTATTTCGCCGCCTGAGGTTTGAGGATGGGCATTTTTGATGTCGAGCGTGTAGTTTCCGACATCATCTTTGCCAAATTCCTTAGACCAGGTGTATAGGTATCGAGTTGCACCCAGATAGACACCATTCATCTCTTCGGTAACGGGACTCTTATTCGGA
>JAJRAX010000124.1 GCA_028679775.1 Methanothrix sp.
CTGTCTCAGGGATGAAAGAGGTTTACAGCCTTGGGTCTCTCTCTCTGGATGAAACACAGTGCCGCCGTGCCCTCACCAACTCCAGCGAGTATCTTCTGGGCGCAGCCAATGGTCTGGAATCTGAGGAGGCTCTAGAATCCATCTGCCGGGCGCTCAAGGGCATCAACGCTGGCATTGAGGCAGAGAGGTCGGCAAAGGACCCAGCCGAACGATTCCAGGCGGCGGCATCAGAGCTGCTTTATGCAAAAGATCTTTTGGATCGCGCGGGAACTGGAAAGGGAAGACGTTGCACAGAGCTGATTGAAAATGCAGCAGCAATTTTGAAGGAGTCGGCGTCAAAATCCGGAGAAGAGGGCCTGGAGGACGGAAGTGAGAGGAGCGGCAAGCGAATTTTTTGCAGAGACGAGAGAGCAGCTTTGCTGGCGATTGCCGGAGCAATGGCAGCCCACTCATTGGAGCGTATCGGGGAGGAGAGCGAGATGCTGGCATGGGATGAAGCTTTGCATCTTTTACCTGCCTCAGAGCCCATAGAACGGGCTGACTTGCCTGCCCAGGAGACAACTGAAGATGATGTATCCGAAGAGATGGATTCTCGGCAGAAGATCAGGGCAAAGGAGCAGATCCTGGCTGACGGCTGCCGGGGTGGCATCAGGACCTCTGTGGATGAGACGGAAAATGCTGATGAGGGCTTTCTGTTGACGGTCAAGTCGGACATGGCCTGCCAGAGCACTGGCCAGCTTCTTTTGCCGGAGGATCGGCAGCCGGCGGAGAAGAGGCTGTTCCGTGCAGATATCGAGCTATTTCCCTCCGGGGATCAAGAGAGGCAACCGGCGGAAAAGAGAGATGCTGCAGACATTGAGCCCCCTGAAGGTCTCGGATACCAGAATTATGCTCAGGATGACTACGAAGAAGCTGCTGATAATGGTGTCGAGGATCTTGGTCCTCTGTTCAGCGATGCTCCAAATGGTCCCGAATTAGAGGAAGAGGTTCAACCATCGCTTCTCATTCATCCCAAGGCTCTGCTCATCCTCAAGGCTCTGACTCTCCTCGTGGTTATGCTCCTTGTAATTGAGGCAATACTATATTTGATATAGGCCTGCGAGCAGACTGTCTGCTTGACCTTGATGAAGAAAAAGCAGCTCGAGATGATGTTGGAGAAGTTGGAGGGCTTTGGCCGTCCATCTTTTTATAGAGAGCAGTATGCTACACCTGCATCGGTTGCAGCAGAGATGCTCTTTTTGGCTGCTATGCGTGGGGATCTGGGCACAGTCTGCGATCTCGGATGCGGGACTGGTGTGCTGGCCATCGGCGCGGCTCTATTGGGCGCGAGGGCCGTCGGCGTGGAGATAGATGGCGAGGCTTTGGCCGTTGCCAGGAGAAACGCCGAGAAGCTCAAGGTTGATGTCGATTTTGTCCGCGCGGATGTCAGCCGCCTGGATCTTATGGGCATAGACACCGTAGTCATGAATCCTCCATTTGGGGCCCAGAAGGCCAGCGCCGGCGACCGTGTTTTTCTCAGAAAAGCCCTCCAGACCGCGAAGACTGTCTACTCCCTGCATAATCTTGGAAGCGAGGGGTTCGTCAGAAGTTTTGTCAAGCCCGGCACCGTAGAGGAGATCTATCGAATTGCTTTTCCCTTGAAAAGGTGCTTTGAGTTCCATAGTCAGGATGTCAAGGTCATTGAGGTTGAGCTATATAGAATAACATGCGAATCCGTGTGTTAATCCATGCAGCATGCCGGTGATGTCCTGCTGGATACCAGACTTTAGATACTAGTAATGATTTATAGAGGAATTATGATGGACGGCAGTTTTGTGCTTCCTGGAGATGTAGTGGGATCAACTGAGGAGTTTGTTCCCGGAGACTGCACCTATGCCAGGGAAGGAAAAATTCTTGCATCTACCACTGGCCTCGTCAAGATCGATTCGAAGTCCAGATCGGCTATGGTCATGCCGAAGACTAATGCTCCGGTAAGGCTCTCTCAGGGCGATGTCGTTGTGGCTGAGGTAATTGATCTCAAGGATAGCCTGGTCATAGTCTCCCTGGTCTTTAAGAAGGGGCATGAGGACAGGCCCATATCTGACGAGGAGGCGACAATTCACATATCCAATGTGAGAAACTCTTATGTTAAGGATCTGCGTCACCTCTTCTCTATGCGCGACATTCTCAAGGCCAAGATCATCGATGACAGGCAGATGAGGCTATCTACGGCAGACGATGACCTGGGAGTTATCAAGGCCTACTGCAATCGCTGTCTCACAGGTCTCGTCAAAAAAGACAACAAGCTGGTCTGCCCCAATTGCGGCAGCACTGAGACGCGCAAGACGAGTTCAGCCTACGGACTGGGGGTAGTCTGATGAATTTGAAGATCATAACCAAGACCGAGAATCAGGCGATCATCGAGTTTTTTGGAGAAGGGCATACGATCTTGAACCTTCTGCGAACTGAGCTTTTGGTTGATAAACGAGTGCTGATGGCCACCTACGATACCAAGTTTCCAATCATGGACAATCCCGTCTTCCGGCTGACCACAGACGGCACAGATCCAATTACCGTTCTGAGAGAGGCAACGGGGCGCATCATCAGCCAGTGCGATGAGTTTTCAGGTCTGTATGCAAAGGCTACAAATTAAATCGTAGCCCAAATATTTTAACGCGAATGCTTTTTTGGATTTTTCTGATTTTTCAGAAAAGCTTATATTTTCAGAACGCTCTGCAATTGCTGCAACAGCATGAGGAAAGATGACGAGCGCAAATGATGAGACAGAGTCCTGCTGCCAGAGCGGAGTGGTCAGCAGTTGCAGTGTGGAATCGATTATCTCAATAGACGAGAGAGGTCAGATGGTTCTGCCCAAGGAGATCCGG
Source organism: Methanothrix sp. (assembly GCA_028679775.1). Classification (GTDB taxonomy): domain Archaea; phylum Halobacteriota; class Methanosarcinia; order Methanotrichales; family Methanotrichaceae; genus Methanothrix. The sequence goes on from JAJRAX010000124.1 coordinate 2,865, forward strand.
GAGAAGGCAAAGATCAGGCCGGGAGACAAGCTGGCTGTTCTCAGTCTGGAGAAGGATGGGATGGTATGCTGTCTATCTCTGATCAAGGTGGAAGAGCTTGAGAAGATGGTCAAATCCCGGCTGGGCCCGGTAATGAACGAGGCCTTCTCTCGGTAGGTGGATGAAGATGAGAAAAGAGATGAATGATCAAGACCTAAAGAATGCAGTCAAAGAGGGCTACTCGCGGGTGGCCAGGAATGCCACTTCCTGTTGTGGATCGGGGTGTTGCAGTTCGGCTAAGCCTGTGAGCATCAGCAAGAAGATCGGCTATACAGATGAACAGATGCAGGCTGTGCCTGAGGGAGCCAACCTGGGGCTCGGATGCGGTAACCCGATTGCTCTTGCCTCCCTGAAGGAAGGTGAGACTGTCCTGGACCTCGGGTCCGGTGCCGGGTTTGACTGCTTTTTGGCCAGCATTGCCGTCGGGCGGCAGGGCCGCGTGATCGGCGTTGACATGACCGAGGAGATGCTTGTCCGGGCAAGGGCGAATGCAGAAAAGGGTGGCTACAGTAATGTTGAGTTCCGGTTGGGGGAGATCGAGGCCCTGCCGGTCGAGGACAACTTTGTGAACGCTGTCATCTCCAACTGCGTCATCAACCTGGTTCCCGACAAAAAGAAGGCCTTTAGTGAGGCGTTCAGGGTGCTGCGACCCGGTGGCCGGCTGATGGTCTCGGACATCGTCCTTAAAAAGAAGCTGCCAGATTCAGTCCTCCAATCCATTGAAGCCTATGTGGGATGCGTGGCGGGAGCAGTCAGCAAAGAGAAATACCTGGATGCCATAAGTTTGGCTGGATTCGAAGACGTGCAAGTGATCGAGGACGTTGACTTTCCTCTGGATTGCATGGTAGCTGACCCCCACGGCCAGGCAATCTTAAAAAGCCTGCAGGGCTCGGTCGAAGAGATCAAGAAAGTTGAGGGGTTCATATCAAGTATAAAAGTCAGCGGCAGGAAGCCCGTGAAGAGATGAGGACTGCTAATTGTGGCGAATTCGATGATTGAGATAGACGGCTCCTTTGGTGAAGGCGGCGGCCAGATCGTTCGGACTGCTGTGTCCCTCTCGGCAGTGACGGCAAAACCTGTGCACATCACGAAGATCAGGCAGGGCCGGCCTAAACCAGGTCTCGCAGCTCAGCATGCTCATGCCATTGCGGCTCTGGCCGGCATCTGCAGTGCGAAGACATCGGGAGTTGAGCCGGGATCTTCGGAGATCATCTTCGTTCCTGGGGAGATTCGAGGCGGCAGTCATGGAGTTGAAATTGGAACCGCGGGAAGCGTGACGCTTCTCATGCAGTGTCTTCTTCCAGCTCTTCTCCGGGCGGACGGGCCGGTGTCATTGCGGGTCCAGGGTGGGACTGATGTTCAGTGGTCTCCTACGATAGACTATTTCAGGAGAGTCTTTCTGCCAGCTCTCGCCTCCTTCGGGGCAGATGTGCGGCTTGATCTTCTGCAAAGGGGGTACTATCCGAGAGGGCAGGGCATAGTGCACCTGGAGGTCGTGCCTCGTGAGCTGAAGGCCTCTCATTTCCTGGAGGGTGGGCGTGAAGCTGCACAGTTGGCAGTGCAGGGCATCTCTCACTCTTCCAATCTGCCTCTTCACGTGACTGCCAGGCAGGCGGGGGCGGCGGCAAAGAAGCTCCTTGAGGCAGGATATGGGGCAGAGATTGCTCAGGAGGTATTGAAGTTGCCTTCCACGGGAAGCGGCATCACCCTTTGGCATAGAGGTAAGGGCGCGAGCTGTTTGGGCGAAAGGGGCCTTGCAGCTGAGAAGGTAGGTCGAAGGGCTGCTATTGAGCTGATTGATGAGCTGAAGTCCAGGGCTTCTTTGGACGTGCACCTAGGAGATCAGCTCATTCCCTACCTGGCACTGGCTGGAGGAAGCTACACAGTCCAGGAGGTGTCGCTTCATGCCAAGACCAACATCTGGACCGCCGGACATTTTCTGGATGCGGAAATTGCGATCATTGAGGAGAACGGGATTTTCAGGATAGAGAGCATCTTGCGGGATTAAGGGACCTGTACTCTTTTCATCCTTAGGACCAGCTACTGGCAGTGCTGTTCTTAAAACAAACGATTCCAGAAGTGCCTCACGGGGGAATTGCCTTATCCCTTCTGTATTTGAGGAACAGTCCAATGGCTATTATCAAGCTGAAAAATGATACGGCATTGGCCACTATGAGAATGTTATCTTCAAGGTGCAATCCGTAGAGCAGCCATAAAAGCATGCCCAGGGAAAACTGAAGGAGCATCCCCAGGCTTACGTCTTCAACGGACTTTGTTTTATAGATCTTGATTATCTGAGGCACGAAGCCAAACATTGTCAGGATGGCGGCGCCTGAGCCTACTAATTCCCATTGCATCGATGCCTGGATGAGAGTTTTAGTATATTAGCCTGCTTTAGGAAAAATGAGATGAGATCTAGTCCAGCAGTATCAGCCCAAAAAGCTCCACAGTCTCCTTTCCATCCTTGAGAACATGTGGCTTGTAGCCTGCGTTTTGCAGAGTTTTGAAGACATCGATGCCACAGGCCTCCATGGAAGGACGCATGATCTCC
>JAJRAX010000125.1 GCA_028679775.1 Methanothrix sp.
TAAAACTCGCATACAGAGATCTATCTTGTGAACAAGTTCTAATCGGGACCCATCATCGAAATCAGCATCCAATGATGCGAGATGCAGCCGCAGACCAAAATTACAGCCTATAACTGATTCATGACCCCCTTTTTCAATAACTTAAGTTAAAAAAATTCACCACCACCATATCTCGTTCATCTCCCCCTGCCTCTGCCTGCAAACCAGATTCTCGTTTCATTGGAGCCTTGGCCGCCTTCCTCCGCCCGGCCTCGCGCTCTCTCGCGCTGCCAGGGAGGCTTCCGAGAATGCGAATGGATCGTGCCGCAGGACAACGGTGCTCGACACTACATGGATGAGCAGTTGTGCAGATCGATAAATGCATTTTAATGTCCTCACGCTTTGCCAAGAATTCAATGCTCAGTATCTCTTTGACTATTCGCAGTTTTTTTAGTTGTGAGGCTCACAGCATATCCCAATTTATAATGAACCATTTGCCGTTTGAATATCCTCTGACCTCGGGCCTCCAATCAGGGTCAAGATAGATGAGCCTGAATTCGGAAGTTCGCTTTGTTTCCTCGCCAGAAATCCTGCAAATAAGCAGGACAGTTATTACCGTTATCGCAGCAGCTTGGTCTTTAATCTCTTTAAATTCAAACCCTTCCAGCAATTTATTTTTGTATGAAAGATTTACGTCTCTTGGATTGCTTATGCTTTTCAAATCCGATGAAATGCAAATCTTTGCCATGAATCCATAATTCTTTTCTATCCAAAGCCCAAAAAATTCAGCTAAGGTTTGTTCTGGAGATCCTGCATCATATTGATCAGGTTTTCCAGAGACAGGAATATCTTGGCCTGGTTTAATATTCCTTGGCTTCCAATCTTGCTGGCGTTTTTTAGTTTCTTCATTTTTCTTGATCTTATTAAATATATCTGAAACCGTTGGATTTTTCTCCTCCGATGGTGGATTAATTGCGCCTTTTTCAGCCTTTAAGCCCCAATCACGAAGTGCAAAGAGGGCGGCCCATGTCTTGGCTGCAACCTTTTTGTTATCATAGCCGAGATCCATGCCATGCATTATACCATGACGAAATGGTATGGTTATCTGTTGTGTTGTGGTTTTCTTACGATCTTTCATCAATATGCAAACTAATTCGCCTAAACCCTTGCTATGGGCACTGACGGAATCCCAAGCAGCTAAATCAACTGCCTCAGCGGAAAAACCTAGCCGTTTCCCTCTTGCTTTTAAGTGGAGTTCATTTACCAACCCATCGGCAAGTGCAAGCACAACAGGCACGCATGCATGATAGCGTTCCTCTCGATAATCTATCAATGCTTTCTGGGCTAATGGCATTCGGGAACGAAATTCTACGATATGCATCATTCTTTGCAGCTTTTGTTGGACCATCTCTGGTTCATAGTAATCTACTAGACAAGCTTCCGCTCCTTCAATATCACCAGAATCAGCCTTTTCAAGCGCCGTCTTGGCGACATGGTGATCCATTTCTTCGTACATAATCCAGCCAAGGGGTGCAAAATGATCATTAAATCGATCTGGAATAGTTGCCAAATCATTGACCGATTCTACCATATCGTCTACTTCCTCAAGGAGTCTATCGATCTGATCGATATCACCGCCAATTAATCTTAATCCGGGACGGAGAATAGGCATAGCCTTTTTAAGAGTTTCAAGGTTCTTTGCGTCTGATCTAGCTTTTTTTAAGGACGGAATATCCTGGATTTTATTTGATTTTGACACAAGGATTGCATTGTCCATTTTCTGAATAAAAAACTAACTGTTGCATTAGTTAGATGAGCTCCAGATAGACGCCCATTTTTTTCATAAAATTAGGCATGCGCATTCAATTCCTTCATTTAATATGTCGATCTCCGCTAAGCTTGATTTTCTGTTTGATCTCAAAATGTCATGGAGCCAGCTCAGCAGCTCAAAAATCTCAGAAAGTTTTAGTGAAACCTCTTCCTTATCAACCTCGATATCTGCTCCTTAAAATGCATCGCCTCAAGAACCTAGCTCGGATCCGATGTGCATAAAGAAAGCAGCCAGCGGCGCTCGCGTGCCAAGGCTCCTCGCTTAGGACTCTCAATCGCTCACTCGATCCCCTCAGGCCGGAGCTGGATGATCTCAGCCCCCGGCCTGGCTGTCTGCAGCTCGCTCAACCAATTAAGCCAAGCACACTGCATCCCAGGGGCCGAGCTGAGGATCGACCAGGGTCAGGCAATGCAGGAAGGCCCCGATAGCCCTCCGTCGCCTGGCCTCGCGCTCCCTGGGATCTTGCTCGTAGTCATTCTTCAGGTAGAACGCCGCCAGCCATTCGCGATCTTCCTGCCAGGTCCTCGGCCTGGGCCCGGATGATCTCGGCCAGGGGGCCTAGCTATCTGCAGCTCACCCGATCAAATGAGCCCAGCTCAGCGCCTCCTGGGTCCGAGCTGAGGATCTGCCAGATTCATGCCGAATGCCCGCTGGCATCACGCAAGCTCCTTTCCGCCAGGCGGCTTTGAATCATGTCTTCAGCTACAGCCTGGAAGATCTTGGCCAGGAGAGCCTTGGGAAGGCTGCAGCTTCCCTTGGCGAAACAAGCCTGGTTTTATGTCCCAACAAGGCTGCGCCTAATCTGGTGCACTAATATGGATACTAACTCGTGGCGAGCGACCTGCCACCCTGAATCGCGATCTAGCCCATCGCATAAGCGAGCAGTTGCTCTGGAATATTTCATGGTTTGATGTCTGTGACATTTATTTGAGCAGCCTTAAAGATTTTCGGGGATTTGTCACAGAATCATTGGCTTGCGGCTTCGGTTATTATCTTGACCGGCTGGGATTCATGCACAGCAGAGGGCATATCCATCCATGACAGATCTTTGCCAATAACCAGCTCCTGCATTGTGGCATGATGGGTGTTTGTCATTGGAATTAGGCAGTACTGGAATCCATGCATCTCCGCTAGAGCTTTCACTTCATCTGCATTATCATAGGTGATCAAAAAGTCTCCCGTTATTGATTCACAAATGGTAAATAGCTCTTCATGATTAATATCGCAGTATTTGTATAGCCTCTTTCCTGCTTTCTTCCCACCTGCTGTATAAGGTGGATCTATGAAGAATACAGCATCCTCCTGATCTGCAAATTCTCTCATAACCTTCAGCCCGTCCTCACATCGAAAGTCGATTTTATCTGCCACATGCTGAAGGTTTGTGAATCTCTTTGCCAGGGTTGCAGGATACCATCTGGACTTAATGCCTTTTCCATTTTCCCCCAGCTTAAGAAGCCCTGACCCCTTCGCCAGAATGCCTCCATGAAAAGTCCTATTCTTCAATATTGTTTGAAAAGCTCTGTCTCTGGTAGTGATGGCAGGCTCAGAGATCTCCCGAATGACACTTTCTCTGGTTAAGTCAAAGTCAAGGATATGGTCTGCCAACCATCCAGCATCCCCCTCAATAACACACTGCCATACTGCAGCTACGTCTTCATCCAATTCCGCCATGACAGCCTTAGGGACCATATCTTCAAATAGGCCTGTCAGGCTAATAATCGCTCCTCCCGCAAAGGGCTCAATGAGGGTCCTAGGTTTAGGGATCTTATGCCCCATCCATTTCCTGAAGGTAGGGACAAACCAGGTTTTTCCTCCTGGATACCTGAAGGGACTTCTCTGAGGGACAGAGGATACGTTAACTGGCATTTGTGCTCCTTCAGGGAGCTTTGGGAATAACATGGTCTGCTTAGCTGCCACTTCAAAACACCTTCTCAATGGTTTTGTTATTTGGTGGGGTCTCCAACTGCTCATCCAGCTTCTCCTGGAGGAGTCTCATAAAGTCATCTATTTTTCCTGGCAATGGTGTGGTTATGGAGAGCAATGCCGGCTCAAATTCTGTAAAAACTTCATCAACCTTTTTTAGGGTATATCTTTTTTGTCCACAGTCCTCTATTAACTCTAGATCATAGATCAGCCATGCTATGTCTGCATTCTCTTTACTCACACCCTTCATGGGTGGGAGGGTGTCGTAAAAGCCCTTATTCAGGGCCACAGCAGTCTTCTTCTGCCAGGAATTAAGAATACCACCTTTGAAAAGGAGCTGTGGGACAAGTCTTTTCCTGGAGGAGGATAGATAATCAGGACGTGGATAATTAGGCTGAGTGGACCAATTCATAGCAGTCCTGCCCCTCGGGTCCTTCATGTAGTATTCAAATGGGTCCCTGACATTTCCTGAGATATAAACTGCCTGGACCTCAAGGGCACCAAAATCATAAACTATCCCATTATCATCATAGGCCACCAGGACCACATCAATATTCCCAGCAGTCTTACCATAAGCATCGTTCAGCCTGACTTCTGTGAGAGAACTCCAGGTAGCGCCCTCTTTGAAGAAGAATGAAGCGGCATCATCCGTAATAAGCCACTCTTCTCTGAACCTTATTGGACAGGTAATGACGGGCTTCTCCTGATAGTAAATGCTGCATACACCCAGTGGGTTCTTTGCTTTGTCCTTTGTGCAATTTGGGACCTTATTATTGAAAGGGCAAAGTCTAAGGGACCTATACCTGTTTCCTTTGGCTGACTGATCGTCTATTAAATAACCAAAGACCTCCGATAGCGGCTGGGATGGTTCTTTCATGTCATTATCCTGCATAACTTTGCTTCACTGGTTCTTAGCAATTTCCCCATTCAGCCCATGATGTCTTGGACCGATGCTTAAAGCCCCAGCCCGCAAACCTGGTCCTCGTTCTTCATCTCCCCTGGCCGCCTTCCGTCGCCTGGCCTCGCGCTCGCAAGGATCCTGCCTATGTTCACCATCCGAGAAGGAACGTTGCCGGCCATTCGTGCTCTTCGGCCAGGTCCTCTCTGCCAGGCGGCTTTGAATCATGCCCTCGATGTCCTCATGCCCGGGGCTGGAAGATCTCGCCCAGGGCCCACCGGCAGCTCGCTCAGGCAAATGAGCCTGCCTCGTCTTTTTCATGTACTTCCCTCCATGAGTTGATGTTGCTTAACTCATTGTCCGCTCGGAGGGGTTCATTCAAAAGGACAACCAGTGGGGCCCCGTAGCTGGCGGCGCAA